>JAEYNO010000167.1 GCA_023412515.1 Actinomycetes bacterium | reverse complement strand
GTCACGGGCCTGGCCGGTCCAGCCGCCGAACTCGGTGCCGGCGACCGCGCCGGCCGAGCGCGACAGGTCCGCGGCCAGGGCGTCCATGCGGTCCGCGTCCGCGCGCACGGCGACCGGGTCGCCGGGGATCAGGACGGTCGGGTCGGTCGTGGAGCCCAGGGAGCGGGTGAGGGTCGCGCGGCTCACGGGAGCATCTGCCGGGCCGCGTCGGCCAGGGCGGCGTCGGCGTGCTCGTAGGACCCGGCGACCTGGTCGAGGGTCATGCCTGCCTCGCGCAGGTCGGTGGCCAGGTACGTCAGCCCGACCGCCCACCGCTGCGCGAACTGCTGCGTCGCGCGCTGGACGGCACTGTGCCCGTACGACCCGGCCCCCGGTGCCAGCGTGCTGGCCGTGGCGCCCTCAAAGACGCTCGCCTGGGAGGCCAGGCTCGTGGCCGAGGAGCGCAGGACCCCTGTCTCGACGCGAAGTCCACCCACCGTGCCGCCCCCTGTGTGCCGTTTGAGCGCCTTTCGTACCGCACGCCGGTGACAGGCGCCAAACGGCGCAGCGCGCGTACACCCAGCCGGGGGACATCGGAGCTGTGGGTCCGGTGGTCGTGGGAGCATCGGGCCCGATCAGGCACCCACGGGTGCCGGGAGGACACCTTGGGGGCACGGTGCGAACGCGGCTACGGATACGGCGGGGTGCGACGTCGGTCGACCTCGTCGTCGGCACCGACGCCGGCGCGAGCGTCGGTGACGTCGCAGCGGCTCTCGTGCGCTCGGGCACCGTGGACGGTCCCGAGAACCCGACCCTGCAGCCGCTGGACGACGGCGGGCGCGTCGGGCCGCTGCTGCGCGCCGACACACCGTTGACCGACTCGGGGATCCGCTCGGGTGCCACGGTGGCGCTGGCCGACGCAGACGCACGGTTCGTCAACCCGGAGGAGGCCCAGGGCGCCGCCGTCGTGCGGGTGCTCGTCACGTCGGGCCCCGGCGCGGGGCTGGCGCTGGACCTGCCGGCCGGGGTGTGGACCATCGGGCGCGGCGCGGACTGCGACCTGCGCCTGGTGGACCCGCAGGTGTCCAAGCGGCACGCCCGCCTCATCGTGTCCGACCGCGTCACGGTCGCGGACTCCGGCTCGCTGAACGGGGTGTTGGTCGACGGCGGGCGGGTCGACCGCGCCCAGCTCGGCCCGGACCAGGAGCTGGTCATCGGCGACAGCGTCGTGGTCGTCCAGTGGCTCGTGGACCCCGCGACGTTGGCAGCCGGGGGAGTGGTCCGGTTCAACCGGTCGCCGCGCGTGGTGCCGCGCTACGGCGAGCGCAAGGTCCAGGCGCCGGCGCCGCCTGAGCCGCCGTCGCCGGGCCGGTTCCCGTGGGTCGCGATGGTCGCCCCCGCCGCCATGGGCATCGCGCTGTACACGGTGACGCGCTCGGTGCTGTCGCTGGTGTTCGTCGGGCTGGCGCCGATGCTGGCGATGGGCACGTGGCTGGACAAGAAGATCCGCGACAAGCAGCAGCTCAAGGCGTCCATCGCGCAGTTTCGCACCGGCCTGGACGCGCTGCGTGAGCAGGTCACCGAAGCGCACGCCGTCGAGCAGCAGGTGCGCCGCGGCGAGGAGCCGGACGCCGCGACCGCGGTCGCAGCGGCGATGAGCGCCGATCCGGTCCTGTGGTCGCGCCGGCGCACCGACGACACGTTCACGGCCCTGCACCTGGGCCACGGCACCCACCCGTCGCGCACCAGCATCGAGCTGCCCCCGCGCGGGCGCGCGCTGCCTGAGCTGTGGGCCGAGCTGGAGGCCGTCGTCGAGTCGCTGCGCGACGTGGCTGACGTGCCGCTGCTGGTGTCCGTGCGCGAGGCCGGAGCGTTCGGCGTCGCCGGTCTGGAACGCGACGGCGTGGTGCGTGCCGTCCTGGCCCAGCTGGTCGCCCTGCACTCCCCAGCGGACCTCACGCTGGTCGCGTTCGCGTCGAAGTCTTCGGCACGCACCTGGGACTGGCTGAAGTGGCTCCCGCACGTGGCCGGCGCCCACTCCCCGCTCGCGGCCCCGCACCTGGTCGCCGCACCAGCACCGGCACGGGCGCTGCTGACCGACCTCGAGGAGATCGTCGCCGCGCGCACGTCCGGCCCGGCACGCAACGCCCCACGCTTCCCGCTGGTCGTGGCACTGGTCGAGGACGACACCCCGGCCGACCGTGGGCGCCTGGTCCGCCTGGCCGAGCAGGGCCCCGCCGCCGGGGTGCACCTGGTGTGGGTGGCATCGCGCGTACGGGACCTGCCGGCGGCCTGCACGCGCTTCGTCGATCTCGACGGCGACCCCAGCGGCCCCCGGGTCGGCTCGACCGCCGACCGGGCATGGCGCCCCGCGGACCCACCACGCCTGGACGCGCAGACCGCGCTCGACATGGCCCGCCAGCTGTCGGCGTTCGTCGACGCCGGCGCACCCGTCCTGGACGAGACCGACGTGCCCCGCCACGTGGGCTACCTGCAGGTCGCCGGGCAGGAGCTGGCCGACACCCCGGCCGTCGTCGTCGACCGCTGGCACCAGACCGGGTCGGTCCTGGACCGCACCGGCACCCCGGCCCGCCGCACCTCCGACGCGACCTTGCGTGCCGTCGTCGGTGCCGGCGCCGAGGGCGACTTCGTCCTGGACCTGCGCGAGCAGGGCCCGCACGCGCTGGTCGGTGGCACCACCGGGTCCGGGAAGTCGGAGTTCTTGCAGACGTGGGTCCTGTCGATGGCCGCGGCGCACTCCCCGGACCGTGTGACGTTCCTGCTCGTGGACTACAAGGGCGGCGCGGCGTTCGCCGACTGCGTGCACCTGCCGCACTGCGTCGGCCTGGTCACCGACCTGACCCCGCACCTGGTGCGCCGCGCCCTGACGTCCCTGCGCGCCGAGCTGCGCCGCCGCGAGAAGCTCCTGGCCGCCAAGGGCGCCAAGGACCTGCTCACCCTGGAGCGCACCGGCGACCCCGACACCCCGCCGGCACTGGTCATCGTCGTCGACGAGTTCGCCGCCCTGGTCTCCGAGGTCCCGCAGTTCGTCGACGGGATGATCGACGTCGCCCAGCGCGGCCGGTCCCTGGGCCTGCACCTGGTGCTGGCCACCCAGCGCCCTGCCGGGGTCATCAAGGACAACCTGCGCGCGAACACGAACCTGCGCGTCGCGCTGCGCGTGGCCGACGAGCACGACTCCACCGACGTCCTCGGCACGGACATCGCCGCACGCTTCGACCCCGCCCTGCCCGGGCGTGGAGCGGTGCGCACCGGACCGGACCGGGTCGCGATCTTCCAGACCGCGTACGCCGGCGGGCACACCCCGCCCACCCCGCCACGCCCACCGGTCGACCTCACCACGTTGGAGTTCGGCCCAGGTGCCGGCATCGACGTGCCGGGGGAGCGCGCCGGCAGCGACTCCGGCCCGTCGGACATCTCCCGCGTCGTGGCCACCATCCGCACCGCCGCCGCCGAAGCGGGCATCCCCGCGCCGCGGCGCCCGTGGCTGCCCGAGCTCGGCCCGCTGCAGGACCTGCGCCGCCTGCACCCCGTGCCCCACCGCGTCGCGTTCGGGGTCGTGGACGTCCCCGCCGAGCAGGCGCAGACCGTCGCGACGTGGTCCCCGGACCTGCACGGCACCGTCGTCGTGCACGGCACGAGCGGCTCGGGCAAGTCCACCACGCTGCGCACCATCGCCGTGGCCACACCCGGACCCGTGCAGGTCTACGGCATCGACGCCTCCTCCGGCGGCCTGGACATGCTCGAGCGCCTGCCACGGGTCGGGGCCGTCATCGACGCCGAGGACCACGAGCGCGTCGGGCGGCTCCTTTCCCGTCTGCACGGCGTCCTCGAGGAGCGCACCACCCAGTTCTCCGCCGTGCACGCCTCGTCCCTGGCCGACTACCAGGCCAAGGCCGACCCGGGCACCCCGCGCATCGTGCTGCTCATCGACGGGCTGGCCGCCCTGCGCGACGCGTACGAGACCGACCTGTCCCACCAGCGGCTGTGGCAGGCGATCACCCGTATCGTCACCGAGGGCCGCCCCCTGGGCGTGCACCTGGTCGCCTCAGCCGAGCGGCACTCCGCCGTGCCGACCACGTGGGCCTCGTCCATCGGGTACCGCCTGGTGCTGCGGCAGGCCGACGAGAACACCTACCTGCAGCTCGACGTGCCACGCGACATCCTCGACGCCACCTCACCACCCGGGCGCGCCGTCCTGGCGGGCACCGACACCGAGCTGCAGATCGCCGTCCCCGGCGGCTCACCGGACCCCGCCGCCCAGGCCGCCGCGCTCGACGCCCTGGTCCGTCAGCACCCCGAGCCGCCCGCCCCGCCCGTCGTGCGCCTCGCCGCGCTCGTGTCGGGCGAGGACGTCCCCGACGCCGTCGCCGGCCTGCCCGTCCTGGGCATCGGCGCCGACACCCTCGAGGCCGTCGGATTCGAACCGGCCGGCTCGATCATGCTGGCCGGTTCCCCGGGTTCGGGGCGCTCGCACGCCCTGGCGTGGCTCGCCACCGCCATGACACGGGCGGTGCCCGGGTGCCGTCCCATCTACATCGGCAACCGCCGCTCACCGGCCGCCGCTGCCGGCATCTGGCACGCCGTCGCGATGAGCGAGACCGACGCGGCCGACCTGGCCCGCGAGCTCGCGGTGGTCGCAGGGGAGGACCCCGGTGCCGAGCCCCTCGTGCTGGCCGTCGAAGGGCTGGCCGACTGGATCGGCACCGCCGCCGAGACCCCGCTGCTCACCCTCATCAAGGCCGCCCGCCGCGCCGGGCACCTCGTCATCGCCGAAGGGGAGACCCCCACCTGGGGGTCGGGGTGGCCGCTGATCGCCGAGGTCCGCAACGCCCGCCGCGGGCTGGTCCTGGCACCCGAGCCGCAGGACGGCGAGGCGCTGCTCCGCGTGCCGTTCCCCCGAGCCGGCCGCGCGTCCTACCCGCCCGGGCGCGGCGTGTGGGTGACCGCCGGGCGCGCGGGCGTCGTCCAGGTCCCCTACCTGGGGGACAACCTCACGGATGTGGACGCATCCGTCCCGAATGTCCGACCTGCGGCGCTATCGTGACCGCGACCAACCACCACAGGGGGAGCCACCCATGTCCAACCTGAACGTCTCGTACCAGGACGTCCGCAGCGCCGCGACCCGCCTGACCACCGGCCAGGACGAGATCACCACCAAGCTCAACGAGCTCAAGGCGTACATCGCCTCGCTCATCTCCTCCGGCTTCGTGACCGACCAGGCGTCCGTCGCGTTCGGCGAGTCCTACGAGCGGTTCACCGCCGGCGCCACCGACGTCATCTCCTCGCTGACGAACCTCTCGCAGTACCTGCAGAACGCCGCGACCACCCTCGAGGAGACTGACGCGTCCCTCGCAGCCGGCCTGCGCCGCTGACGACGACCGGCTCGTGGCGGGCGAGCGCCACGCGCAGTGGAGTGCCCGGCGCCCGACCCGGAGCCGAGGACGAACCCGTTCACGCGCCGGCCAGCCCCGCCGCCTCGGGGAGCCGAGGTGGGCGGGGCCTTCGTCTGGGTCTGCCGTGCGGGATCTCGGCTGACGTCAGTTCGCCCCGGTTCGAGCCTGCTCCAGCGCCCGGTCGACGGTCCGCTGGAGATAGGTGAGGGCCGAGAGCCAGTACTCGTAGAGGTTCGGCCAGCTCTGGATGAGCTCGAGGAGTTCGCGGACGACGCCAAGGACGCAGGCGACGTCGGGGCCGGCCACTCGGTGACGGCGTTCTACGAGCTCGTCCCGCCCGGTGAGGGGGCCCCTGGGGCCGACCTCACCTACCAGGACGTGCGCACCGGCACGTCGACCGACTTCTTCACGGTCCACGTGCGCTACAAGCAGCCGGGTGCCGCCGAGAGCACCGAGGTCGTCGTCGCGGCGGGAGCGGACGCCTGGACCGACCGGCCGTCGGCCGACTTCCTGTTCGCCTCGGCCGTGGCGGAGTTCGGCCTCGCGGTCACGCGCTCCGAGCACGCGGGCGACGCCGACCCGCGGCGTGCGCGGGGGCGGGCCGCCGCGGCGCTCGGCGAGGACCGCTACGGGCTGCGGGCGGAGTTCGTCGAGCTCGTCGACCGGTACCAGGAGATCGCGGCGTAGCCTCGCCCCGAGGTCGTGGCCGGCCGGGTCGCCCCGGCCGGCCGTGCCGCTCAGACGGCGTAGTACTAGACCTGCGCGCGCCACGGGTACGACGCGGCGCCGGTGTTGGTGCACGGGGTGTGGTTCTTGTAGATCCCCTGCGCCTTGAGGTCGTGGATGTCGCCCTGCAGGGCGGAGTTGCAGCCGCTGGACGTGGTGGACGCGATGACGTAGCTGGTGACGGTCGCGGCCTGCGCCGGGACGGCGGCGGCGATGCTGCCCGCCGTGAGCAGGCCCGCGGCGGCGAGCGTGGCTCCGAGCTTCCTGGTGATGCGCGTCATGACGGTTCCCCCTGCGTGTCGGAATCGGACGCGACCAGTGTCAGCGGCGCTATGACCGCACGCAACCGTCGTCGCGCGCGGCGTCGTGCAGGGCGCCACGCGGCGCGTGTCAGCGGAACAGGTCGACGTGGTCCTCGACCCAGGTGCGGAACGTGCGCGCGGGGCGCCCGGTGAGGCGCTCGTGCTCACGTGACACCGCGGGCGTCGCGCCGACGGCCGCGCGCCAGTCGCCGATGATCTGCCGCACCCACACCTCGGGGACGTGCCGCGCGAGCAGCGCCGCCGACTCGGCCTCGGTCTGCTCGACGACCCGCACGTCGCGCCCGAGCACGTCACCGATGGTCGCGACCTGCTCGCGGAGCGTGAGCACCTCCGGCCCCGTGAGCACGGGGGCGGCGCCGAGCAGCGCGTCACCGGTGAGCGCGACGACCGCGACGTCGGCCACGTCGGCCTCGTGCACGGGCACCTGCGCCGCGTCGGGGTGCGGCAGCGGCACGGTGCCGTCGGTGCGGATGCTCCAGCTCCACCGCGCGGCGTTGCTCGCGAACCCGCCCGGCCGCAGGAACGTGTGCGCGACCCCGGAGTCCTCGACCGCGCGCTCGGCCCGCAGGAAGCGCGCGCCGTTGAAGTCGTCCGCCGCGCCCGGTGCCGTCACCGCGGACGACGACAGCAGCACGACGTGCCGCACGCCGGCCGCGGCGACGCGCGCCAGCAGCGGCTCCGGGTGCGTCATGTCCGCGTAGAGGAAGACGCGCGCCACGCCCTCGAGGGCCGGGTCGAACGACGCGGGGTCGTCGAGATCGGCCGCGTGCCTGCGCACCTGCGGCGGCAGGTCCAGTCGCTCGGGCGTGCGGCTCGTCGCGCGCACGTCCACACCACGCGCCAGCAGGCCCGCGACCACCGCGCCGCCCACGGCGCCGCTCGCGCCCACCACCAGGACCGCCATGACGTCTCCCCTCCCTCGACACGAACAGCGTTCGCGAACAATGTTCGTCGCGAACCGTGTTCGTGTCAACTACGCTCGCGCCATGCCGACGCCACCCGAGCCCGCGTCGCGCCGCGAGCGCCCGGCCAAGCCCGCGCTGTCCCGGCAGGCGATCCTCGACGCGACCCTCGCGCTCGTCCGGGAGCGGGGCGTCGACAGGGTCTCGCTGCGCGACGTCGCGCGCGCCGTCGCGACCGGGCCCGCGTCGCTGTACGCCTACTTCGACAGCCGCGAGACGCTGCTCGAGCACGCGCTCGACCACGTCTACGGCACGGTCGCGCTCGTCGACCCCGAGCCGCACGGCTGGCGGGCCGCGCTCGCGGGGACCGTCGTCGGCACCGTCGAGGCGCTCGAACGGCACCCCGGCCTCGCGACCGTCGCGCTCGGCACCATCCCGACGCTCCCCGGCGCGCTGCGCCTCGCCGAGCACGAGCTCGACCTGCTGCGCCTCGGCGGCGTGCGCGACGACCGGGCGGCCCTCGCGATCGACCTCATCGCGCAGTTCGCCGCCGCGACGGCCGTCGAGCGCACCGCTCGCGGCGGGCCGGGCGGGCGC
>JAEYNO010000153.1 GCA_023412515.1 Actinomycetes bacterium | reverse complement strand
GCGGTGGACGACGCGCCGTTCCGGCCGTCCTCGGCCACCGCCGTGCCGCCGCCGTTCACCGGCGCGACCCCCGTCGTCGGCGCGCACCGTGCCGGACCGCCGACCGACGGCCTCGTGCTCGCCCCGCTGCACCAGCAGCGCTCGGCCCCCGACCTCGACACGCGCGCGATCCCCGTGGTGCGCGCCGAGGACCCCGCGCTGACCTTCGGGCTCGCGCCCGAGCTCGAGCTGACGCGCCCCGCGCCGCCCCGGACGGACGTGCTGCCCGAGCCCCGCGCGGCGGCCGCCGGGCTGCGGGTCGCGCTCGACGACGGTCGGGTCCTCACCGTCGAGCGCGTGGCCCTGGTCGGGCGCAACCCCACGCCGGCACCCGCGGTGCAGGTCGTGCGCGTGGTCGACCCTGGTCGGTCGGTCTCCAAGACGCACCTGCAGCTCGAGGTCGACGCGACGGGGGCGTGGGTCGTCGACCGGGGATCGACCAACGGGACGGTGGTGACGCTGCCCGACGGCGGGCAGGTCGTGTGCCGCGTCGACCACCCCGTGCGGCTGCGCGAGGGCGTCGTCGTCGCGTTCGGCGACCGGTCGCTGCGCGTCGTGCAGGTGCCGCCCCGGGGGGCGGGCGACCCCGCGTAGGGCGCGCGGCGCGCACGGTCCGTGAGTCGAGGTCCGGAAGACCTCCCGGCGGTGAGGTCGGTGGCCTAGGGTCGGCGCATGGGCGGCACACGCCCGGGCGCGCGGATGCGACCGGTCGAGCTTGTCGACGAGGACGACGATCGTCCGACGTCGGGCACGTCCGCGCGTCACGAGGACGTCGGGCCCGAGGACGACGGGCCCGACGACGGCTCGACCGCCGGGACGGGCGGGCAGTCCTGGCGCCGGTGGTGGCCGTGGGTGGTCGGGGTCGTGGTCCTGGCGGTCTCGTCGGCGGGCGTCGCGACGGTGCAGGCGGACGCGTCCGCGCGGGACCGCGCCGACCGGATCGCGCGCGTACCGGGCATGGTCCGGCCGGTCGAGCAGGCACCCGCGGTGCGGTGGCGCGCACCGGCCGAGGGGCCGGCACCGGCGGTCGCGGCAGGCGGTGCGCTGGTGCTGCTGTCGGTCTCCGACGGCACCTGGACCGCCCGGGCGCACGACCCGGCGACGGGGGACGTGCGGTGGGAGGTCCCGCTGGTCGAGCAGCCGGGCCTCGGGTTCGAGAGCCTCGTGGTGACGTGCGCGGCGGGCGACGCGCAGCGGGACGTCCTGCTGTGCGCGTGGACGGAACCGGACGTGCTGTACGGCGGTGCCGAGGTCACGACGCCGTTCGCGCCGCCCACGCGCGTCGTCGCGGTCGACCCGGCCGACGGCGCCGTGCTCGGCGAGTGGGAGGCCGAGGGGCCGACGCTCGGCGTGACGCGCGTCGACGACGACCTCGTGGTGGCGATGGCGCGGCCCGACCGTCGCGTGACGGTCGAGCGACGCAGCGGCACGAGCGGCGAGGTGCGCTGGTCGTGGACGTCGCCCGAGTCGCTCGTGGACCCCACCGGGGTGCGCGTCCCGCCGCGGCTCGTCGCGGACCGGCGGGTCGTGACGATGGCCGGCATCGCGCCGACCGTGCTGGACGCGCGGAGCGGCGACGTGATCCGATCGGGCGGGCGCGGACGGCAGATGCTCGCGCGGGGGCTGCCCGACGGCGGGTACGTCCTGTGGGTCTGGACCGTCGGGGCCGAGCTGCGCGACGCGGACGGCTCGGTCCGCGGCCAGCTGCCGGCGCTACCGGTGCGGGTCGTCACGGACGGCTCCCTCGACGGGCGGCTGCTGGTCGACACCGGCAACCAGGTCGAGGCGGTCGCGGCGCAGGACGGTGCGCCGCTGTGGCGGCTGACGACGGCCGCGGAGCCGCTCGCGACCGTGGACGGCGTCGTGCTGCTCGCGCGCGACGCGACGGTCCTGGTGGTCGACGGGGACGACGGCCGCGAGCTGTGGGAGCGACGCGAGCCGCGCGAGGTGCTGTCCGACCCGGTGACGGACGGGCTGCACGCGATCGTCGCCGTCCCGGGCCGGGACGCGACCGACCTGGTCGCCCGAGGGCTGCACGACGGCGTCCTGGCCTGGGACGTCACGCTGCCGGCCGACGTCGAGCAGGTGGTCGCGGTGGGCGGCCGGCTCGTCGCGCTCACGGGCGCGGAGGCGCTCGTCCTCGGGTGAGCGCCCCCGTGGTGCGCGCGGTCGGCGCGTCCGACCCGTGGCCACGGGTTGCGGCCGTGGGCACCCACGGGGGTATGGTCGGCGGGTGCGTACACGCTCGCTCCTTCTTCGCCGCCGCGACGAGGCCCTCTAGGCCGGCTCCTCGTCGCGGAGTGCTGGCGTGCCCGGCTGACGACACCGTCCGCACCGCGACGAAGGAACCCTGATGAGCAGCCAGACCCCCGTGACGCCCGCCCCGGCCGCGCAGCGCAACCCGCAGCAGCCGTCCGGCATGCCGGTGCACCGCTACCGCCCGTTCCACGAGCAGATCCGCGTCGAGCTGCCGGACCGCACGTGGCCCGACAGGCGCATGACGCAGGCGCCCCGCTGGTGCGCCGTCGACCTGCGCGACGGCAACCAGGCGCTGATCGAGCCGATGAGCCCGGCGCGCAAGCTCGAGATGTTCGAGCTGCTGGTGGCGATGGGCTTCAAGGAGATCGAGGTCGGCTTCCCGTCCGCGTCGCAGACCGACTACGACTTCGTGCGGATGCTCATCGAGGAGCAGCGCATCCCCGACGACGTCGTCATCCAGGTGCTGACGCAGGCGCGCGAGCACCTCATCGAGCGGACGTACGAGTCGCTCGCGGGCGCCAAGCAGGCGATCGTGCACCTGTACAACTCGACGTCGACGCTGCAGCGGCAGGTCGTGTTCCGCTCGGACGAGGACGGGATCGCGGACATCGCCGTCTCGGGCGCGCGGTTCTGCCGCAAGTACGAGGAGCTGATCCCCGACACCGAGGTGTTCTACGAGTACAGCCCCGAGTCCTACACGGGCACCGAGCTGGAGTACGCGGTGCGCGTGTGCAACGCCGTGCTCGACGTGCTCGAGCCGACGCCCGAGCGCCCCGTGATCATCAACCTGCCGGCGACGGTCGAGATGGCGACGCCCAACGTCTACGCCGACTCGATCGAGTGGATGAGCAGGCACCTGCACCACCGCGAGTCGGTCGTGCTGTCGCTGCACCCGCACAACGACCGCGGCACCGCGGTCGCGGCGGCCGAGCTGGGGTACCTGGCCGGTGCCGACCGCATCGAGGGCTGCCTGTTCGGCAACGGCGAGCGCACGGGCAACGTCGACCTGGTCACGCTGGGCATGAACCTGTTCAGCCAGGGCATCGACCCGCAGCTCGACTTCTCCGACATCGACCACATCCGCCGCACCGTCGAGCGCTGCAACCAGATGCCCGTGCACGAGCGGCACCCCTACGGCGGCGACCTCGTGTTCACCGCGTTCTCGGGGTCGCACCAGGACGCGATCAAGAAGGGCCTGGACGCGATGGAGGTCCGCGCGGCCGCGCAGGGCGTCGCCGTCGCCGACGCCGAGTGGGCCGTGCCGTACCTGCCGATCGACCCCAAGGACGTCGGCCGGTCGTACGAGGCGATCATCCGCGTGAACTCGCAGTCCGGGAAGGGCGGCATCTCCTACCTGCTGAAGTCCGAGAAGGACCTCGACCTGCCGCGCCGGCTGCAGATCGAGTTCTCGCAGGTCGTGCAGCAGCACACCGACCAGCACGGCACCGAGGTCACGGCCGACGACCTGTGGTCGATCTTCAACGACGAGTACCTGCCGGCCACGCCGGGCGGTCCGCTCGCCCCGTGGGGGCGGTTCGCGCTGCGCGGCACGCGCGTGACCAGCACCGAGGGCGGTCAGGACACGCTCGAGGTCGACCTCGTGGACCGCGGCGTCGAGCGCACCCTGACCGGCACCGGCAACGGCCCGGTCGCCGCGTTCGTCGCGGCGCTCGCCCAGGTGGGCGCGGACGTGGCCGTGCTCGACTACGCCGAGCACGCGCTGGCGGCCGGGGGCGACGCGACCGCCGCCGCGTACGTCGAGTGCGCGATCGGCGACGACATCCTGTGGGGCGTCGGCATCGACCCGTCGATCACGACGGCCTCGCTCAAGGCGATCGTCTCCGCGGTCAACCGGCACGAGCGCTGACGCGCCGTCCCCCTGATCGTCCGTCCCGGCG
>JAEYNO010000142.1 GCA_023412515.1 Actinomycetes bacterium | reverse complement strand
TCGGCAAGGGCCTGACGGCGAGCAGCCTCGGCCGTCTCCTTCGCTCGCGTGGCCTGACGGTCACGATGCAGAAGCTCGACCCGTACCTCAACGTCGACCCCGGGACGATGAACCCGTTCCAGCACGGTGAGGTCTTCGTCACCGAGGACGGTGCCGAGACGGACCTCGACGTCGGCCACTACGAGCGGTTCCTCGACGTGAACCTCGTCGGCTCGGCCAACGTCACGACCGGGCAGGTGTACTCGAACGTCATCGCCAAGGAGCGCCGCGGCGAGTACCTCGGCGACACCGTGCAGGTCATCCCGCACATCACCGACGAGATCAAGGAGCGCATGCGCTCGCAGGCGTCGGACGACGTCGACGTGATCATCACGGAGATCGGCGGGACGGTCGGCGACATCGAGTCGCAGCCGTTCCTCGAGGCCGCGCGCCAGGTGCGTCACGACCTGGGCCGCGACAACGTGTTCTTCCTGCACGTGTCGCTGCTGCCGTACATCGGCCCGTCGGGCGAGCTCAAGACCAAGCCCACGCAGCACTCCGTCGCGGCGCTGCGCAGCATCGGCATCCTGCCCGACGCGATCGTGCTGCGCGCCGACCGCGAGGTGCCCGAGTCGATCAAGCGCAAGATCGCGCTGTTCTGCGACGTCGACGTCGACTCGGTCGCGATCGCGCGCGACGCGTCGAGCATCTACGACATCCCGCGCGTGCTGCACGCCGAGGGCCTCGACGCCTACGTCGTGCAGCGCCTGGGCCTGCCGTTCCGGGACGTCGAGTGGAGCGGCTGGCAGGACCTGCTGCGCCGCGTGAACACGCCCGCGCACCACGTCGAGGTCGCGCTCGTCGGCAAGTACATCGACCTGCCCGACGCGTACCTGTCGGTGACCGAGGCGCTGCGCGCCGGCGGCTTCCACCACGACGCGCGCGTCACGATCCGCTGGGTCACGTCGGACGACTGCCAGACGCCCGCGGGCGCGCAGGAGGCGCTCGGCGGCGTGGACGCCGTGCTCGTGCCCGGCGGGTTCGGCGTGCGCGGCATCGAGGGCAAGCTCGGTGCGCTGCGCTGGGCGCGCGAGCACAAGGTGCCCACGCTGGGCCTGTGCCTCGGCCTGCAGTGCATGGTCATCGAGTACGCACGCAACGTCGTGGGCCTCGAGGGCGCGTCGTCCTCGGAGTTCGAGCCCGACTCGCCGCACCCCGTCATCGCGACGATGGCCGAGCAGCTCGCGATCGTCGACGGTGCGGGCGACATGGGCGGCACGATGCGCCTGGGTGCGTACGACGCGACGCTCGTGCCGGGGTCGGTCGTGGCCGAGGCGTACGGCACCGAGCAGGTGTCGGAGCGGCACCGGCACCGGTACGAGGTGAACAACGCCTACCGCGAGCAGCTCGAGGCCGCGGGGCTCGTGATCTCGGGCGTCTCGCCCGACTCCTCGCTCGTGGAGTTCGTCGAGCTGCCGCGCGAGGAGCACCCGTTCTACGTCGCGACGCAGGCGCACCCCGAGTTCAAGTCCCGCCCGACGCGTGCCCACCCGCTGTTCGCGGGCCTCGTGGGCGCGGCCCTCGCGGCGCGGAACCCCGCGTGAACGACGACCGGCTGGTCGACGTCCCGCGCGAGCGGGACGTCGTCGAGCACCGGCTGCTGCACGCCGGGCGCGTGTGGGACCTGGTGTCCGACACCGTGACCCTCGACGACGGCGACGTCGTGCGCGAGTACGTCGACCACCCCGGCGCCGTCGCGGTGGTCGCCCTCGACGGGCAGGACCGCGTGCTGCTGCTGCAGCAGTACCGGCACCCCGTGCGGCACGAGCTGTGGGAGCCGCCCGCGGGGCTGCTCGACGTCGAGGGGGAGGACCCCGTGACGGCGGCGGCGCGCGAGCTCGCCGAGGAGGCGGACCTCGTGGCCGGCCGGTGGTGGCGCCTCGTGGAGCTCTTCAGCTCACCGGGCGGCTCGGACGAGCGCATCACGGTGTTCCTGGCGCGCGACCTCACGCAGGTGCCGGACGACGAGCGGTACGTGCGCGGCGAGGAGGAGGCGTCGATGGTGCCCGTGTGGGTGCCGCTCGACGACGCGGTCGCCGCCGTGCTCGCGGGGCGCCTGCACTCCCCGACGGCGATCGCGGGCGTGCTCGCCGCGGCCGCCGCGCGCGCGGCGGGCTGGTCGACCCTCACCGAGGTGACGCCGGCCTGAGGCCGGCGGGCGCGATCGACGCGGCCCCGGACGCGCAGGCGTCCGGGGTCGCGGTGCGTCGGGCGCCCTGCGTGCGGTGCGCCGTGGTCAGGTGCGCGGGCGCGCGCGCAGCGTGCCGAGGAACGCCGCGAGCATCGCGGTGAGCCCCGCCGCGCCGAGCATGTGCAGGTTGACCAGGGCGATCGGGAGACCGGTGAACAGCTGCACGTAGCCGACGAGGCCCTGCGCGAGCGTGACGACGAGCAGCAGCACCCCCGCGCGCAGGGGCCGGGCGACGGCGACCGGGTCCGCGGTCACGACCGGAGCGACGCCGCGCGCCGGCTGGGTGACGCCGTCGACGCGGTCGTAGGCGGGCTGCGGGGCGCGACGTGCGCGGGCGAGCAGCGCCAGCACGACCAGGAGCGTGCCGACGAACGCCCACACCGCCAGCGCGTGCACGCGCGCGGTCGCGTACGGGTCGACCGCGAACCGGTAGCCGACCTCGTCGTCGCCCGAGTGCGGGCCGGCGCCCGTGACGACGACGCCGAGCACGAGCACCACGACGCCGACCGCCGCGAGCACGCGGGTCAGCGTGCGTACGCGCGCGTCGACCACCGGCGTCGCGGGGCCGTCGCCCTCGCGCGTGCGGACCAGCAGCCACGCCGAGACGGCCACGAGCACCATCGAGATGAGGAAGTGCGACCCGACGACCAGCGGGTGCAGCTCGACCAGCACCGTGATGCCCCCCACGACCGCCTGGATCGCGACGCCGACGATCGGCGCCCACGCCCACGCGCGGTACGTGCTGGTGCGCGCACGGTCGCGGCCGGCCAGCAGCGCGACCGCGACGGCGAGGATGACGAGCACGCCCGTGAGCGTGCGGTTGCCGAACTCGACGATCGGGTGGATCCCCATCTCGTCGTGGAACACCGGGGCGAACTGCCCGGGCTCGCACTCCGGCCAGGTCGAGCAACCCAGGCCCGACCCGGTGAGGCGCACGGCGCCGCCGGTCACGACGATGAGGATCTGGGCGACGAGGTTCGCGACGACGGCGCGGACCGTCCAGCGCGGCCGCAGCCGCTCGAGCAGGGAGGGCGCGGGCGTCGGGGCGGGGGCGGTGCCGGTCACGGGGTCCAGGGTAGGCGGCGCGCGTCAGTGCCAGCGGAACAGCCGCGCCGTGAGCGCGCCGAGGCCCACGGTCCACGCCGCGAGCACGAGCACGGGCACGAGCGGCAGCGCGCCGTCGACGAGCGCACCGCGCAGCACGTCGCCCAGCGCGCCCGACGGCAGCCACGTCGCGACGGCCGCGACCGGCCCCGGCAGGCGGTCCGCCGGCACGACCACGCCGCCGCCCAGCGCGAGCACGAGCAGCAGGAGGTTCGCGAGCGCGAGCACCGCCTCGGCGCGCAGGGTCCCGGCGACGAGCAGCGCGAGCGCCGTGAACGCGCCCGTGCCGAGCACGACGCCGACGAGCGCGAGCGCGAGACCCGCGGGGTCGGGGCGCCAGCCGAGCGCGAGCGCGGCGGCACCGATGAGCACGACCTGCACGGCCTCGACCGCGAGCACGCCGAGCACCTTGCCCGCGAGCAGGCCGCCGCGCCCGAGCGGCGTCGTCGCCATGAGCCGCAGCACGCCGTTGCGGCGGTCGAAGGCGGTGGCGATGGCCTGGGACGTGAACGACGCGGTCATGACGGCGAGCGCGAGGATCCCGGGCGCGAGGAAGTCGACGCGCGACGCGCCGCCCGTGTCGAGCTCGACGAACGTGCCCTGCACGAGCCCGACGAGCGCGAGCACGGGGACGATCGCGGTGACGAGCACCTGCTCGCCGTTGCGCAGGATCATGCGCGCCTCGAACGCCGCCTGCGCGAGCACGCGGCGCGCGGCGGGGGCCGCGGCGGGCGG
>JAEYNO010000444.1 GCA_023412515.1 Actinomycetes bacterium | reverse complement strand
GCGCGCGCCTGCACCACGAGCTCGTCGACGGCCGCCGCGCCCGCGACCGCCGCGACGCACCACAGCGCACCGGTCCACCCGGCGAGCGCCAGCAGCGGCGCCGTGAACACCGCGAGCCCCGCGGCCCGGTTCGCGGTCGTGTGCCGCGGGACCACCCGCCGGAACCGCCGCAGCCCCACCGCGACGGCCGCGACCTTGATCACGGCGACGCCCGCTGCGGCGACGAGCAGGGGTGCGGCCGCGTCCCCCAGCAGCCGCGCGACCAGCCACGTCGCCGCGGCGAACAGCAGCACGTCGGCGGCCGAGTCGATCCGCGCGCCGCACGGGCCCGCCGTGCCCAGGCGCCGCGCGAGGGGCCCGTCGAGCGCGTCGGTGAGCCCCGCGGCCAGGTACAGCGTCACGAGCAGTGCCGGGTGGTCGACGGTGAACGGCAGCGCGAGCGCGAGCACGCCCCGCGCGGCCGACAGCGCGTCCGGCAGCCACCGCCCCACGCGCCCGCACGCTACGCCCGTCCCGGGCCCCGCACCCGGGACCCGTCCCCGCGCCCCGCCGCCGTCCGGCCCGCCGCCCCGCCGCGTCCCCCGCCCCCTCGTCCCGGTGGCCGAACGCGGGGTTCTGCCGGTTCTCGGGCGCCAGGAGCGGCGCAGGTCCGCGTTCGGCGGCCCGGAGCGGGCGTGTCGGGCGGCGGGTCAGGCCGGGCGGCGGGCGAGGACGACGTACTCCTGGTCCGGGCGGTCGGGCGCGTCGCGGACGTCGACGAGCTCGAGGCCGGCCGCGTCGAGACCCGACCGCACCTCGTCGAGCGAGCGGAACCGAAGGGTCGACGTCGAGCGGACCTCGGCGCCGTCCGGGAAGCGGTAGACGTGCTCGAAGGACACCAGGGGCAGCGCGACGTCGGTGACCGCGAACCGCTCCTCGACGACGCCCACGCCCGGCACGTCGTAGGTGTCCGGCGCGGTCTCGCCGGCCCACCGCTCCCACGCCCGGGCCTCCGGGCGGCGCGTCTCGAGCACGACGTGCCCGCCGGGCCGCAGCGCAGCGGCGACGCCGCGCAGCGTCGCGTGCCAGTCGGCGTCGGTGAGCAGCACCTGCGCGACGTTGCCCGTCATCGTCACCAGGTCGACCGCCAGCGGCGGCAGGGTCGTCGCGTCGCCGTGCAGCCACGTCACGCGCTCGGCACCCGGCTTGGCGCGCGCGACGTCGAGCGACGCGGCGGCCGGGTCGACACCCCGGACCCGGCGCCCGTCGTCGGCCAGCAGCAGCGCGAGGGTGCCCGTGCCGCAGCCGACGTCGAGCACGTCGCGCGCGTCGAGCTCCGCCGCGACGTCCCGGTAGAGCCGCAGGTCGGAGCGATCGGTGTGGACGACGTCGTACAGGCGGGCGAGGCGGGGATCGGCGAAGAGCGGATCGGGCACGCCCCGGACGGTAGGCGCTGCCGGGCCCCGCGGGCACGCTCATTCGTCCGCAGCCCCGCGTCGCACCTGGCGCGACGGGCGGGCGTCCCGGGGGCTCTCCTCCCGGCCGCCGCCCTCGAACGCGGGGTTCCGCCGGTGACGGGGGCCGACGAGCGGCGCAGGTCCGCGTTCGGCGGTGGGTCGGCGGCGGCGCGAGGGTGCCGGGCGGGGCGGTGGACGACGGGGCCGCGGTGTCGGCGGGGCCCCGTAGGCTTCGGGGGGTGACGACTGCGCTGTACCGCCGGTACCGGCCCGAGTCCTTCGCCGAGGTGATCGGCCAGGACCACGTGACCGCCCCCCTGCGGCAGGCGCTGCGCTCCGGGCAGACCAACCACGCGTACCTCTTCTCCGGCCCCCGCGGGTGCGGCAAGACGACGAGCGCCCGGATCCTCGCGCGCTGCCTCAACTGCGCCGAGGGGCCCACCGACACCCCGTGCGGCGTGTGCCCGTCGTGCGTCGAGCTCGCGCGCGGCGGCCCGGGGTCGCTCGACGTCGTCGAGATCGACGCGGCCAGCCACGGCGGCGTCGACGACGCGCGCGAGCTGCGCGAGCGCGCGACGTTCGCGCCCGCGCGCGACCGGTACAAGGTCTTCATCCTCGACGAGGCGCACATGGTCTCGCCGCAGGGCTTCAACGCGCTCCTCAAGATCGTCGAGGAGCCGCCGCCGCACGTGAAGTTCATCTTCGCGACGACCGAGCCCGACAAGGTCATCGGGACGATCCGCTCGCGCACGCACCACTACCCGTTCCGCCTCGTGCCGCCCGACGTGCTCGTGCCGTACCTCGAGCAGCTCTGCGCCACCGAGGGCGTGCCCGTGGGTGCGGGCGTGCTCTCGCTCGTCGTGCGCGCGGGGGCCGGCTCGGTGCGTGACACGCTCTCGGTGCTCGACCAGCTCGTGGCCGGCGCCGGGCCGGACGGCCTGGAGTACGAGGGCGCGGTCGCGCTGCTCGGCTACACGCACACGTCGCTGCTCGACGACCTCGTCGACGCGATCGCCGCGCGCGACGGCGCGTCGGCGTTCCGCGTGGTCGAGCGCGTCGTCGCGACGGGTCACGAGCCGCGCCGGTTCGTCGAGGACCTGCTCGAGCGGCTGCGCGACCTCATCGTCATCGCCGCGTCGGGCGAGGCGGCCGCCGCCGTGCTGCGCGACGTGCCCGCCGACCAGCTCGACCGCATGCGTCGGCAGGCCATGCACCTCGGCCCGTCCGAGCTGTCCCGCTCGGCCGACCTCGCCAACGCCGCGCTCACCGAGATGGTCGGCGCGACGTCGCCGCGCCTGCACCTCGAGCTGCTCATGGCGCGCCTGCTGCTGCCGAGCGCCGACGACTCCACCACGGGCCTCGGTGCGCGCGTCGACCGGCTCGAGCGCGGGCTGCCCGCGGTCCCCGGCGGGGCAGGGGCGCCCGCGCCGGTCGCGTC
>JAEYNO010000398.1 GCA_023412515.1 Actinomycetes bacterium | reverse complement strand
TGCCGCCGGCCTTGCGCTGCTTGGCGGCGCATGCGCGGCCTTGGCCGGGCAGACCGTGACCGTGCCCAGCCGCGTCATCTATCCGGGCGAGACGATCTGCGCGTCGACGCGGTCCGGGTCGACGGCGACGCGCTGTGGTTGCTCGCCGCGGACCTCGGGCCGGACGGGACGGATACGGTCGCGGCCCTCACGGGACTCTTCCGGGCGCCCGTGACGGGCGTCGGTGCCGCGCTGCGGACGGCCAGCGCGCCCGAGCGGCTCACCGACGCCGAGCGCACCGACCTCGGCGGCGTCCTCCACCCGACGCGCGGCGGCGTGCTCGTGACGCTCGAGGAGCGCGGCGCCGTCGTCCTCGCGCACGTCGCGGCGGACGGCACCACGACGCGCCTGCTCGACGCGCCGCACGTCGTGATCGGCGCCGCGGCCGTCGTCCACGACGGCGACCTTCGCGTCGTCGCGAGCGCCGCGACCCCGACCAGCGCGGGTGCGCTGCTGCGCGTCGACGACGACGGGCGCGTCCTCGCCGACTGGTCCGGGCCCCTGCGTGCGACCGGCCGCACGGTGCCGCCGGCACCCCTGACGGCCACGTCGCTCGACGGCTACGAGGTCCACGGCTGGCTCGCGCTGCCCGACCCCGCACGGCACGGTGCAGGCCCGCACCCCACGCTCCTGATGATCCACGGCGGCCCGTTCGCGCAGTACACGCACGCGCTGTTCGACGAGGTGCAGGTGCTCACGGGCGCGGGCTACGCGGTCGTGCTCGGCAACCCCCGGGGATCGTCCGGGTGGGGACGCGCGCACGGGCGCGCGATCCGGCGGGCGATGGGCACGGTCGACACGGACGACGTGCTCGCCCTGCTCGACGCCGCGC
The DNA here is from genome assembly GCA_023412515.1 of Actinomycetes bacterium. Taxonomy (GTDB): domain Bacteria; phylum Actinomycetota; class Actinomycetes; order Actinomycetales; family Cellulomonadaceae; genus Cellulomonas. The sequence goes on along the minus strand of JAEYNO010000398.1, from coordinate 2,077 downwards.
TCGAGACCCACCCGCACGAGCTCGACGCGGCCCGCGTCGGCGTCCTTGGCGGGTCGTACGGCGGCTACCTCACGGCGTGGCTGACGACGCGCACCGACCGGTTCGCCGCCGCCGTCGTCGAGCGGGGGTTCCTCGACCCCGTGAGCTTCACCGGGTCGGCGGACATCGGCTGGTGGTTCGGGCTGGAGTACGTCGGCGACCACGCGGTCGACCCGGCCGCGGTCGCCGCGCAGTCGCCCATGGCGCACGTCGGTCAGGTCACCACCCCCACGCTCGTCATCCACTCCGAGCAGGACTGGCGCTGCCCCGTCGAGCAGGGGCAGCGCTGGTTCGTCGAGCTGCGCCGCCGCGGCGTCGAGGCTGAGCTGCTGCTCTTCCCCGGCGAGGGGCACGAGCTGTCCCGCTCGGGGCGGCCCGCGCACCGCCGCGCCCGGTTCGAGCACCTGCTCGCGTGGTGGGCGCGCCACCTGCCCGTCGGCGGCTGAGCGGGGCGGTGCCGTCCCGCCGCGTCGAGGGAGCCGGGGGTGTCGGGGGCCGCGACTACGCTGTCGCGGTGCCCGACCCCGACCCGACCCCTCGCCCGGCCGACCCGTCGGGCGGCGCGTCGACCACGACCGCACCCGGTCGTGACGCGCAGGCGGCGACCGAGGTCGGCGAGCTGCTCGACCTCGCGGTCGGTGCCCTGGGCGGTGGCCGCCGCGAGGGCCAGCACGCCATGGCCGTGGCGGTCGCCGAGTCCCTGCGCACCGGTGAGCACCTGCTCGTGCAGGCGGGCACGGGCACCGGCAAGTCCCTGGGCTACCTCGTGCCGGCCGTCCGGCACGCGGTCCGCGCGGACGAGCGCGTCGTCGTCTCGACCGCGACGCTCGCGCTGCAGCGGCAGGTGCTGACGCGCGACCTCCCGCTCGTCACCACCGCCCTGGCCGCCCACCTGCCGCGGCAGGCGCAGATCGCGCTGCTCAAGGGCTGGCACAACTACCTGTGCGTCCACAAGGTCGCGGGGGGCTACCCGTCGGACGAGCAGGGCACGCTGTTCGACGTCCCCGAGCGGCCCGGCGCCGCCGAGCACCCGCCCGAGGAGACCGAGTCCGGGCGGGAGTCCCTCGGCGACCAGGTCGTGCGCCTGCGCGAGTGGGCCGAGGAGACGACCACGGGCGACCGCGACGACCTCGTGCCCGGCGTCTCCGACCGGGCGTGGCGGCAGGTGTCCGTGACCGCCATGGAGTGCCTCGGCGGGCAGTGCCCGATGCTCGCGCAGTGCTTCCCGGAGGCCGCACGCGCGCGGTCGCGCGAGGCCGACGTCGTCGTCACCAACCACGCGATGCTCGGCATCGCGGCCTCGGGGTCGCCGAACGTGCTGCCCGAGCACCAGGTGATCGTCGTCGACGAGGCGCACGAGCTCGCCGACCGCGTGACCGCGCAGGCGACCGCGGAGCTGTCCCTGCCGACCGTCGAGCACGCCGCGCGGCTGGCCCGCCGGCACGGCGGAGTGCCGACCACCGACCTCGACACGGCCGGTCAGCACCTCGCGAGCGTCATCGTCCCGCTGCCCGAGGGGCGCTTCCCCCAGGGACTCCCCGAGGACGTCCGCACCGCCGTCGCGACCGTCCGCGACGCCGCGCGCACCATGCTCACGGCCCTCAAGCCCGAGGGCGGGGCACGCGACTCGGCCGACGGCGGCCGCAAGATGGCGACCTCGGCCATGCTCGCGCTGTTCGAGGTCGCCGAGCGCATGGCCGCCGACCCCGAGCAGAACGCCGCGACCGTGCTGTGGTGCGCGCGCGGCGAGGACCGCCGCGGCGTCCCGACGACCCGCCTGCACGCCGCCCCGCTGGCGGTGGCGGGCCTGGTGCGGACGCACCTGCTGGCCGGCCGCTCGGGGGTGCTGACGTCGGCGACCCTGACGCTCGGCGGCTCGTTCGACGCGACCGCGCGCGCCGTCGGCCTCGTGCAGCGCCCCGACGCCGCACCCGTCGGTCCGACCACGCTCGAGGGCGCGCACGACGAGCCTGCCGTCGGCACGACGGAACCCACGGGACCGGCGGGCCGCGCGTCCTCCGCGGCCGCGGGCCCGGCG
>JAEYNO010000396.1 GCA_023412515.1 Actinomycetes bacterium | reverse complement strand
GGCCGGGCCCGGCCGGGACGGAGGGGTCAGTCCGCCGACGCCGCGGGGCGGGCGAGCCCCGCGGAGATGAGGTCCATGACGGACGAGTCGGCGAGCGTGGTCGCGTCGCCGACCTGCCGGTGCTCGGCGACGTCGCGCAGGAGGCGCCGCATGATCTTGCCCGAGCGGGTCTTCGGCAGCTCGGGGACCACGAGGATCTGGCGCGGCTTGGCGATCGGCCCGATCTCCTTGGCGACGTGCGTGCGCAGCGTCTCCTGCACGGTCGCGGCGTCGGACGACGCTGCCTCGGCCGCGTCGCCCCGCAGGATGACGAACGCGACGACCGCCTGCCCCGTGGTCTCGTCGGTCGCGCCGACGACGGCCGCCTCGGCGACCCACGGGTGCGCGACGAGCGCCGACTCGATCTCGGTGGTCGACAGGCGGTGGCCCGACACGTTCATGACGTCGTCGACGCGACCGAGCAGCCAGATGTCCCCGTCGGCGTCCTTCTTGGCGCCGTCGCCCGCGAAGTACAGGTCGCGGAACCTCGACCAGTAGGTGTCGCGGTACCGGTCGGGGTCGCCCCAGATGCCGCGCAGCATCGAGGGCCACGGCTCGGTGACGACGAGGTAGCCGCCGGCGCCGTTCGGGACGGGCTTCGCGTCGTCGTCGACCACGTCCGCCGCGATGCCGGGCAGCGCGACCTGCGCCGAGCCCGGCTTCGTGGCCGTGACGCCCGGCAGCGGGCTGATCATGATCGCGCCCGTCTCGGTCTGCCACCACGTGTCGACGATCGGCGTGCGGTCGCCGCCGATGACGCGGCGGTACCACATCCACGCCTCGGGGTTGATGGGCTCGCCCACCGAGCCGAGCACGCGCAGGCTCGACAGGTCGAACCCGGCGGGGATCTCCTCGCCCCACTTCATGCACGTACGGATCGCGGTGGGCGCGGTGTACAGGATCGTCACGCCGTACTTCTGGACGATCTCCCACCAGCGGCCGCGGTGCGGGGTGTCGGGCGTGCCCTCGTAGATCACCTGCGTCGCGCCGTTCACCAGCGGCCCGTAGACGACGTACGTGTGACCGGTGATCCAGCCGACGTCGGCCGTGCACCAGTAGACGTCCGTCTCGGGCTTGAGGTCGAAGACGTTGAGGTGCGTGTACGCGGCCTGCGTGAGGTAGCCGCCGGTGGTGTGGAAGATGCCCTTGGGCTTCCCGGTGGTGCCCGACGTGTAGAGGATGAACAGCGGGTGCTCGGCGTCGACCTCGACGGGCTCGTGCTGCGGCGACGCGACGTCGACGGCCTCGTGCCACCAGACGTCGCGGCCCGGCGTCCACTCGACGGGCTGCCCCGTGCGCCGCACGACGAGCACGTGCCGCACGCTCGGCGCGCCCTTCGCGAGCGCCTCGTCGACCGCGGGCTTCAGCGCGGACGGGTTGCCGCGCCGGAACCCGCCGTCCGCGGTGACGACGAGCGTCGCCTCGGCGTCGAGGATGCGGCTGCTCAGCGCCTCGGCGGAGAACCCGCCGAACACGACCGAGTGCGGTGCGCCGAGCCGCGCGCACGCGAGCATCGTCACGACCGCCTCGGGGATCAGCGGCAGGTAGATCGCGACGCGGTCGCCCGTGCCGACGCCGAGCGCCGCCATCGCGTTCGCGGCCTTCGACACCTCGCGCTGCAGGTCCGCGTACGTGAGCGTGCGGGTGTCGCCGCCCTCGCCCTCGAAGTGCAGCGCGACCCGGTCGCCGCGGCCCGCCTCGACGTGCCGGTCGACCGCGTTGTACGCGGCGTTGAGGCGGCCGTCGGCGAACCAGCGCGCGAACGGCGCGTCCGACCAGTCGAGCGTCTGCGTGAACGGCGTCGACCACGTCAGCAGGTCCCGTGCCTGGTCCGCCCAGAACCCCGGCCGGTCGGCGTTGGCCCACGCGTACAGGTCGGCGCCCGCGTTGGCCTGCGCGGCGAACTCGCTCGACGGCGGGAAGCTGCGGTCCTCGGTGAGCAGGTTCTCCAGGCCCTGCGTGGCCTGCGGATCGTGCGGCGCCCGCGGCGTCTTGGGAGTCGTCGGGGCGTCAGACTGTTCGGTCACGGTGTCTCCTGCGCAGCGGCGTCGGTGCGGCGGTGGTGCTGACCTGGGTGGTCCTCGTGAAGGGACATTAGTCCCGGTCCGGACAGGTCCGCACCGGAACGGGCCGTCCGGTCCGGCGGCGGGCCCGCTCAGCGCGCGCGGTTGCGCTCGCGGAACACGCCGAGCCGGACCCCGTGGCGGCGCGCGAGCGCGACGACCACCCCCGCCGCGAGCAGCAGGGCACCCGCCACGATCGCGGTGCCCGACGTGCCCGCGACGGTCACCTGCGTGACCGTGAGACGCCACGCGTCGGCGCCGACGACGTCGAGCGACGCCGTGCGCGCCACGCCGGGGGCGTACAGGTAGACGCCGCCCAGGACGCCCAGCACGACGCCGGCCGTGAGCGGCACCGCGGCCGTCCACAGCCCCAGCACGAGCAGGGCGACCAGCAGCAGCACGCCGGCCGTCACGAGCGCGATGCCCAGCAGCTCGAGGGACGCGTCCCAGCGGTCGCCCTGGACGACCAGGATCCGGCTCTGCCCGACCAGGGTCAGCGCGAGCGCGAGCGGCGCCAGCACGAGACCCACGAGCACGCCCAGCACGTGCGTGCCGGCGTGCGGCGTGCGCGGCGCGTTCGGGTCCGGGAACAGCTCGTCGTCGTCACGCTCCGCGGCGGCCGGGGGCGGGACGGGCGCGCGCGCGGAAGGTGCCGTCCCGGTGCCCGGGTGGTCGCCGGCGGACGGGCCCGGCCGGTCGGTGGCGGGTGACGTCACGGGCTCCGCCTGCGAGGGCGTCGTGCGGTTCCCGACCGACGTGCGCGCGGGGGAGCCCGCGGGCGTCGGGGCGCTCGGCGGGGCGGCGGCCGGCGTCGGAG
>JAEYNO010000377.1 GCA_023412515.1 Actinomycetes bacterium | reverse complement strand
GCGCCCGGCCCGTCGGCGACCGAGGGTTCGGAGCCGACGTCGCCGGGCGTACGCATCGACGCGGTCCGCCTCGAGGGCGACCTCGGCCCGCTGCTCGCGCAGCTGCGCCGCCCTGACGTCGCGCCACGTCCGGACCAGGCGTGCATGGCGATGTTCCAGGCCGTCCCCGTGCTGTACCTCGTCGACGCCGACGGCCGCGCGGTCCGCGTCACGTGGCCGACCGACGCGTGCGGCTTCCTGCGTGAGGGCGCGATCGAGTCCGTCGCGACGCTGACGGAGGTCGGCCGCGACGAGCTCACCCTGCCCTGATCGCGTGGCCCGCCCTGGCGTCGACGGGCAGCTCCACGGACCACGGACAAGTGCGTGCCGCTGTCCGTCGGGACGAGAGTTGTCCGTCGGTGCGGTGACCGCCGAAGAGCCTGACGCGGCGGGGTCAGGGCGGTACTATTTCGGTGTGACGCGAAATAACGAAGGACGGGCGGGCGGCGTGTTCGACGCGCTCGCGCACCCGACGCGTCGCGAGATCCTGCGGTACCTGCGCACGTGTGACTACGTGCGGGCCGGGGCGCTCGGCGACGCGCTCGGCGTCGTGCCGTCGACGCTCTCCGGGCACCTGCGGGTGCTGCGCGACGCCGGACTCGTCGAGTCCCGGCGTCGCGGCACCGAGATCCAGTACCGCGTGCAGCTCACGCTGCTCGACGAGGCGATCCTCCTGCTGCAGGGTCTTCGGTCCGGCACCCACGACCCGGCAGGCCCGGCCGCCGATGCCGCACCCACCGCACCGCCCGAGGAGGCGCCATGACCAGCACGTCAGGTGAGCCCGCACCGCCCGTCTGGTCCTGGCACGGTCCGGGCGCCGCGATCACCGCCGCGGCCGTCCTCGCGATGGTCGTCGCGTCCGTCGTCGCCTGGCCGGACATGGCGGCCGAGGTCGTCACGCGCGAGGCCGCCGGCCGGCACGGCGCGAGCGTCGTCCCGCGCGGGGTCAGCGCGGTCCTGCTGCCCGCGACCGCGGCGCTGCTCGCCGCCCTGTTCGCGCTCGGGACGTGGATCGAGCACCACCTCGGGTCGCTCACGCCGGCGCTGCAGGAGCGGTCACCCGAGCGGGTGCGCCGCGTGCTCGGGTGGACGTCCGCCGGGCTCTCCGTCGTCCTGCTCGCCGTGCACCTCGGCGTGCTGTCCCTCTACACGGGGCACGACTTCCGGTGGGAGCAGGCGGTCGGTGCCGCCGTCGGCGTCCTGCTCGTCGTGCTGGGCGGCGTGCTGCCGCTGGCTGCTCCAGGTGGCCGCTTCTCCTCGCGTCGGGCGGAGGCGTTCCGGGCCGCGCAGGGCCCGGCCTACCGGGACGCGGGCGTCGTCGTGGCAGTTGCCGGGGCGGCCACGGTGGTGTGCGCGTTCGCCGCGCCCGCCGCGGCCGTCGTGGTCGCGGTCGGGGGCGTCCTGCTCGGATTCGGCCTCGTCGCGGTCCGTGCCGCGGTCGCCGCGCTGCGCTCGCCCGGTGGTCGGACGGGCGCCTGACCCACCGGTCCGACTTGCACCTCCCTCGCGGAACGGGGACGGTGGCGCCGGGCCGCAGCGCGCGGCGACCCGCCGCGGCGGGTGGACGAAGGTGGTGCCGGTGGCGGAGACGGACCTGGTCGAGCTGGTCGACGAGCACGGCACGGCCGGCGGGCGGACGACCGTCGCGGAGGCGCACGCCGCGCCGGGTCGTCTGCACCGCGCGTTCTCGGTGCTCGTGACCCGACCCGACGGGTCGCTGCTGCTGCAGCGGCGCGCGCACGCGAAGGTACGGTTCGGCGGGCTGTGGACCAACTCGTGCTGCGGGCACCCCGCGCCCGGTTCCGACCTGCTGACCAGCGCGACCGTCCGCGTGCGGGACGAGCTCGGCGTCGACCTGGTCGACGCGCACGAGGTCGGCACGTTCGTGTACCGCGCACCCGACGCCGGGTCGGGCCACGTCGAGTGGGAGCACGACCACGTGGTCGTCGGCCGCATCGAGGGCGAGCTGGCGCCCGACCCCGACGAGGTCGTCGAGACCGCGTGGGTCACACCCGCGCAGGCCCGGGCCCTGGTCGACGCGGGCGAGGTCACGCCGTGGTTCGCCGACGTCCTGCGGGTCGCCGCCGCGGCGTCCTGACCACGCGTCGTCGGCATCCGCACGGCCCGTCCGCACGGATCGCCGCGCCGAGTGCGGTAGATCCCCGCCGAGTGCGCCACTCGTTTCGCCCGCGCTCGGTGGCGAAGTACCGCGCTCGACGGTGAGGGCCGTGCCCGGCGGTAGCGGGGCCGCGGGATGGGTCGAGCGTCAGGCCGGCGAGGCGGCGACCGTCCACCACGTCGACGCGTCGGGGGTGAACGTCGTCGTCGGGCCTTCGCGGGTGCCGGCGAGCAGGGCGCCCGTCGCCGCGTGGACCAGCCGGACGCGGGAGCCCTCGCGCCACGCGCCGCCGCCGTCGATGACGACGGTCCAGCGCGCGCCGTCGTCCTGGCCCGTGAGCGCGGGCTCCGCGTCGACGACGGTCAGGTGCCGACCGCCCCCGGCCGTGGCCGCACCGGCCCCCGACCCCGCGGAGCCCGGCGGGCCCGTGCGGGGGTACCCGGCGGCAC
>JAEYNO010000323.1 GCA_023412515.1 Actinomycetes bacterium | reverse complement strand
GGCGCGGGCGGGTCGTCGTGCGGCGCGGCCTGGGCGGCGGCCGAGCGCCGCGGGCCCAGCACGAGGCTCGCGACGGTCGCGGCACCCAGCGCCCCGCCGATCACCACGAGCGAGAGCCAGGTGGGCACCTCGGGCGCCCACGCCACCGGCTCGCCGCCGTTGACGAACCCCAGCGTGTTCGTCGCGAGCGCCTCGAGCACGAGCTTGCCGCCGATGAACGCGAGCACCGCTGCGAGGCCGTAGGGCAGGTAGACGAGCGTGTCGAGCAGCCCGCCGAGCAGGAAGTACAGCTGCCGCAGGCCCATGAGCGCGAACACGTTCGCGGTGAACACGATGAACGGGTCGTGCGTGAGGCCGAAGATCGCGGGGATCGAGTCGAAGGCGAACAGCACGTCCGTCGTGCCGATCGCGAGGAAGACCACCAGCAGCGGCGTGAAGACGCGCCGTCCGTCGCGCTCGGTGCGCAGGTTCCCGCCGTCGTACGTCGAGGACATCGGCAGCACGCGCCGCACGACCCGTACGACCGCGTTCTCGCTGTACTCCTCGTCGTCGTCCCCGGCGCCCTCGCGGGCGACCTTCACGGCCGTCCAGACGAGGAAGGCGCCGAACAGGTAGAACACCCACGTGTACCGCTCGATGAGCGCGGCACCGGCCAGGATGAACCCGCCGCGCAGCACGAGGGCCACGACGATGCCGACCATGAGGACGCGCTGCTGCTGCTCCCGCGGCACCGCGAAGCTCGACATGATCAGCAGGAAGACGAACAGGTTGTCGACCGACAGGCTGTACTCGGTGAGCCACCCGGCGACGAACTCCCCCGCGGGCGCGGCGCCGCCGACGACGGACAGCAGCCCGGCGAACGCGAGCGCGAGGCCCACGTACACGAGCACCCAGGTGACGCTCTCGCGCACGCTCGGCACGTGCGGCCGGCGCCGCACGATGGCGAGGTCGACCAGGAGGATCGCGACGACCGCGACGAGCGAGGCGACCTGGAAGGCCGCGGGCAGCTCGTGGGTCACGGACGGTCGTCCCGGATCTCGTCACGCCCGACGCCGGGCCCCTCGGGCGCCTCGGCGTGCACACCGAGGCGCGCCTCGCGCGACGACGCCTGGGCGGCGGCCGACGCGGCCGCGTCCTTGCGCGTGCGGCGCAGCGACAGCACGGTGGTGACGACCAGCGTCGCGATGATGACCCCGAGCGACACCCACGTGTTGACCTCGGGGATCGCGGTGACGTGCTCGCCGCCGTTGATGAAGCCGACCTCGTTGGTGTGCAGCGCGTGGATCAGCAGCTTCACGCCGATGAAGCCGAGGATGAAGCCCAGGCCGTAGGACAGGTACACGAGCTTGTCGAGCAGGCCGTCGATGAGGAAGAAGAGCTGCCGCAGACCCAGCAGCGAGAACGCGTTGGCCGTGAAGACGAGGTAGGTCTCCTGCGTGAGCCCGAAGATCGCCGGGATCGAGTCGACCGCGAAGATGATGTCGGCGGTGCCGATCGCGATCATGACGATGAGCATCGGGGTGATGAACCGCTTGCCGTCGCGGCGGACGACCATCTTGTCCTCGACGTAGTCGTCCGTGGTCGGGAACGCGCGACGCGTCCAGCGGAGCACCGCGTTCTCGTGGTACTCGCCCTCCTCCTCGCTGCCCGACCGGATCTGCGTCCAGGCGGTGTACAGCAGGAACGCGCCGAAGATGTAGAAGATCCACGACAGGTTCTCGATCATCGCGGCGCCGACGAAGATGAAGACCGTGCGGAGCACGAGCGCGATCGTGATGCCGATCAGCAGCACCTTCTGCTGGTAGAGCCGCGGCACGCGGAAGCTCGCCATGATGAGGACGAACACGAAGAGGTTGTCGACGGACAGGCTCTTCTCGGTCACGTACCCCGCGAAGTACTCGCCGCCGTAGGTCGCGCCCCACACGCCCCAGACGAGGAACCCGAAGAGGATCGCGACGCCGACGTAGCCGACGGACCACCACGCCGACTCGCGCAGGGTCGGCTCGTGCGGCGAGCGCACGTGACCCACGTAGTCGACCGCGAGCATGAGCAGGATGGCGCCGACGGTGACGGCCCACGCCCAGACAGGAACATCCACGAAAAGACCTCCGGAAGGGTACGGCTGATGACCGGAGGTCTCTTCCGCCAGCGCCGTACCCTGCGGGTCGGACGCGCGGCCGACGGCACCGGGCCGGCAACGATGGCGACCGTGATGACGATGACGTCGCGGGGAGTACTCCCCTCCAGTGCGCCACTATAGGTGACGCACAGGCAACGCGCCGTCCGGGCGTCCGCGCGCCGGACGTCCGGACGACGGCACAGGTCAGACCAGGCAGAACTCGTTGCCCTCGGGGTCCTGCAGGACGATCCAGAACCCCTGCGCCGGGTCGTCGAACTCGCGCACGTGGGTGGCGCCGCGCGCGACGAGCTCGTCGGCGCGACCGCGGATCGCGGCCCGGTCCGGCTCCTGCCCGCGCACGTGCCCGGGCTGCCCCACGTCCAGGTGCAGGCGGTTCTTGGCGACCTTGCCCTCGGGCACCTTCTGCAGGAACAGGCGCGGCCCGGCGCCGTCGGGGTCGACGATCGCGTACGCGTCGTTCCAGCGGTCCTCGGGCAGGCCCCAGCCCTTGAGGGTCTCCTCCCACGTGCTGAACCCCGGCGGCGGCGGTTCCTCGACGTAGCCGAGCGCCTCGGCCCAGAAGGCACCCAGCCCTCGCGGGTCGTGCGCGTCGACGACGATCTGCAGCCTGCGGTCCATGCGTCCTCCAGGGTGTGCGGAGCGAGGGGTGCTGAGCGGCCCGTGCGGCGGCGCCGCGCGGTCAGGCGGTGGCGGCCTGCATCTGCCGCAGCTCCTTCTTCAGCCCGGAGATCTCGTCGCGCAACCGCGCCGCGAGCTCGAACTGCAGCTCGCCCGCGGCGGCGTGCATCTGGTCCGTGAGCTGCTGGATGAGGTCGGCGAGCTCGTGCGCGGCCGCACCCGTGAGGCGCGTGCGCTCGTCGTGCGGTGCGGTGCGCGACCCGAAGCCCGGCACGGGTGCCTTGCCGCGGCTCGCCTGCCGCCCGCCGCCGCCGAGCAGCTCGGCGGTGTCGGCATCCTCGCGCGCGAGCATGTCGGTGATGTCGCCGATGCGCTTGCGCAGCGGCTGCGGGTCGATGCCGTGCTCGAGGTTGTAGGCGATCTGCTTCTCGCGACGCCGCTCGGTCTCGTCGAGCGCGAGCCGCATGGCCGGCGTGATCTTGTCGGCGTACATGTGCACCTGGCCGGACACGTTGCGCGCGGCACGCCCGATGGTCTGGATCAGCGACTTCCCGGAGCGCAGGAAGCCCTCCTTGTCGGCGTCGAGGATCGCGACGAGCGACACCTCGGGCAGGTCGAGGCCCTCGCGCAGCAGGTTGATGCCGACCAGCACGTCGTACTCGCCGAGGCGCAGCTCGCGGAGCAGCTCGACGCGGCGCAGCGTGTCGACCTCGGAGTGCAGGTACCGGACCCGCACGTCCTTCTCCAGCAGGTAGTCGGTGAGGTCCTCCGACATCTTCTTGGTCAGCGTCGTGACCAGGACGCGCTCGTCGCGCTCGACGCGCGTGCGGATCTCGCCGAGCAGGTCGTCGATCTGCCCCTTCGTGGGCTTGACGACGACCTCGGGGTCGATCAGTCCGGTGGGGCGGATGATCTGCTCGACCACGCCGTCCGACATCGACAGCTCGTAGTCGCCGGGCGTGGCCGACAGGTACACGGTCTGGCCGATGCGCTCGACGAACTCCTCCCACCGCAGCGGGCGGTTGTCGATCGCGCTCGGCAGCCGGAAGCCGTGGTCGACCAGCGCGCGCTTGCGCGACCGGTCGCCCTCGTACATCGCGCCGATCTGCGGCACGGTCACGTGCGACTCGTCGATGACGAGCAGGAAGTCCTCGGGGAAGTAGTCGATGAGGGTGTGCGGCGCCGAGCCCGGCGCCCGGCCGTCGATGTGCCGCGAGTAGTTCTCGATGCCCGAGCACGAGCCGATCTGCCGCATCATCTCGATGTCGTAGGTCGTGCGCATCTGCAGCCGCTGCGCCTCGAGCAGCTTGTTCTGCCGCTCGAGGTCCGCGAGGCGTTCGGCCAGCTCGGCCTCGATGCCGGTGATCGCGCGCTCCATGCGCTCGGGGCCGGCGACGTAGTGCGTCGCCGGGAAGACGTGGACCTGCTGCTCGTCCCGCACGATGTCGCCCGTGAGCGGGTGGAGCGTCGCGATCGCCTCGATCTCGTCCCCGAACATCTCGATGCGGATCGCGAGCTCCTCGTAGACCGGGATGATCTCGATCGTGTCGCCGCGCACCCGGAAGGTCCCGCGCGTGAACGCCATGTCGTTGCGCGAGTACTGCATCGTCACGAACTGGCGCAGCAGCTGGTCGCGGTCGATCTGGTCGCCGACCGAGAGCGTCACCATGCGGTCGACGTACTCCTGCGGCGTGCCCAGGCCGTAGATGCACGACACCGTCGCGACCACGACGACGTCCCGGCGCGTCAGCAGCGAGCTCGTCGCCGAGTGGCGCAGCCGCTCGACCTCCTCGTTGATCGAGGAGTCCTTCTCGATGTAGGTGTCCGTCTGCGCGATGTACGCCTCGGGCTGGTAGTAGTCGTAGTACGAGACGAAGTACTCGACGGCGTTGTTCGGCAGCAGCTCGCGGAACTCCGTCG
>JAEYNO010000283.1 GCA_023412515.1 Actinomycetes bacterium | reverse complement strand
AGGCGACGCTGCTCGCGTGCGGGGTCGTCGCCCTCGCGGTGCTCGCGACGCTCGCGCTCGGCGCGGTGACGGGCGCCGGACCCGACGTCGGCGCGCGCACCGCGGCGGTCGCCGCGGGCACGGCCGCGTTCACGGTCGTCGAGGTCGTCAACTACCGGTGGGTGCAGATCTCGGCCCGCGGGTGGACGGCGTGGCCGCGCGGACGCGTCGTGCGGCCGCAGCTCGCGCGCGAGCTCGACCGCCACGCGCGCCGACGCGTCCGCTGAACCCGACCCGTCGGCCGGACCCGACCGGTCAGCCGGACCCGACCCGTCGGCCGACGCCGACGCGTCAGCTGAACCCGATCGCGCGCTGCGCGACGCGGTACGCCAGCACCGACACGCGCCGCCCCGTCGCACCGGGCAGGTTGCACATCTGCCCCAGGCCCGACCAGCGCACCTTGCGGTACAGCTCGGGGTCCTGCGCGCGCATCTGCGACCACAGGGCCTCCTTCTCCGCCAGGGCCTGCGCGGTGCCGGCCCGCAGCAGCAGGATCGACGTGACGGCGCAGATGATCTCGACGTAGTGCAGCTGGTAGCGCCGCAGCCGGCGGTCGTGCGCGAGCGTGCCGGTGACGTGGTCGAGCATGAGCCAGTTGACGCGCAGCTGCTGGTCCAGGCGGCGCAGCATGACCGACTCCTGCACCGACTGGTCGGGCCGGCCGATGAAGTACCGGTACAGGTCGACGTCGAGGTAGTACAGCGTGTGCACGTGCGACAACGGCACCAGGGCGTACAGGTTGTCGACGTAGAACGTGTGCTCCGGCAGGCGCAGGCCCGAGCGGCGCAGCACGTCGGTGCGGTACGTCAGCGCGTGCATCATGAGGTACTGCCGCTTGCCGAAGTGCCGGGTCTGCGCCCACGTCGAGACGCGGCCGCGGCGCAGCGCGCCGCGGTAGCGCACCGCGGTCTTGCGGCGCTTGCCGACCTTCTCGTAGACGAAGTTCGACACCAGCAGGTCGACCCCGCCGCCGTCCGCCACCTGCGCGCGCAGCGTCGCCAGGACCTGCGCGAGCGCGTCGCGGTCCAGCCAGTCGTCGGCGTCGACGACCTTGAGGTACGTGCCCGTCGCGCGGTCCAGGCCCGCGTTGATCGCCGAGCCGTGCCCGCCGTTCGGCTTGCTCAGCAGGTGCACCTGCCCCTCGAACCGCTCGACGTAGCGGCGCGCGAGGTCGGCCGTGCCGTCGGTCGACCCGTCGTCGACCACGATCACCTCGACCTCGTCGCCGAAGCCCACCACCGAGTCCAGCGCCCGCGCCAGGCAGTCCTGCGCCTGGTACGCCGGGATGACGACGGACAGCACCGGGTTCACGACGTACGTACCTCCGAGTCGGACGCAGCCCCCTGCGCGCCCGCCTCGGCGGGAACCTGCTTGAAGATGACCTTGAAGATCGGGAAGAACACCCAGAACGAGATCGCCGCGTTGATGATCATGGTGACGAAGTCGGCGAGCGTCTCGCCCGTGCCACCCAGACCCCAGGTGTCGATGAACAGATCGTAGATGGGCGCCTTGTACCAGCCCTGCGCCGCCGCCGCGAGGATCGTGATGACCACGTAGGCCACGGCGTACCAGAACGCCGCCTTCGCGATCGACGAGTTCGACTTGAACGTGATGCTGCGCTGCGCGAAGAAGTTGATGACCTGCGCCACGAGCAGCGTGATCTGCACCGCCAGGAAGTACGCGAGACCGCCGCCGCCCAGCGGCAGCGCACCGGCCGCGTAGTCGAACACGAAGTACTGCGACCCGTCGGGATTGGACCCGACCGGCCACACCTGGAACGCGGTGTCGACGAGCGCCGTCATGCCGAACAGCCACTTGATGAGCGGCATGAGCGCGAGCTGCAGCGCGGTGATGCCGTTGCTGAGCACGAGGAACACGACGAACTGCGCGACTCCGGGACGCCGCTCCTCGAAGGAGTGCCAGGCGGACTTCAGGCGCGTGAGCATGGGGGTGCCTCCGGGGTCAGGAGTCGCCGCGCAGCGCGCGGGCGGTGCGGCGGTTGGCGCGCACGTTGCGGACGTAGGCGCGCAGCGTGAAGCCCGCGCCGGAGAAGAACCGGCCGTTGACGATGCGGAGGATCCCGTCGACCATCTCGGCGCTGACCATCCCGTTCGTCATCTTCCCGATGGCGCGGAACGGCATGTTGAGCAGGAACAGGACGTTGAGGTCCGGCGTGCCCTTGCGGGCCGCGGCGTCGCGCCGCGACGCGAGCAGGCGGTAGGCGCCCCGCGCGAGCGGCGAGCGCGCGTCGGCCAGGCGCGACAGCGGGTCGTTGACGCCGAGCGGCCCCGACCAGTCGCCCGCGGGGACCTGACGCCCCAGCAGCGCGGCGAAGTCGGCGTCGGTGACGTCCTTGACGTGGCCCGTGCGGTACGGGCCGGTCACGTCCTGCGTGCGCGGCGGCACGGTCCCCGTGAGCTCGACCTCGGCGCGCAGCGGCAGGTCGTCGACGTGGTGGCCCGCGAGCACGTCCCACGTGCCCTGCTCGACCTGCCACGCGCCCGTGGCGGTGTCCCAGTGCCGGAACGCGGCGTCGCCGAGCGGCACCTCCACGGTCGCGGACTGTCCCGGCGCGAGCTCGACGCGCGCGAACCCGGCGAGGGTCCGCACGGGGCGGTGCACGCCGGACGACGTGCGGGCGACGTACACCTGCACGACGTCCGCGCCGGCGCGGTCCCCCGTGTTGGTGACCGTGACGGTCGCCGTGTCGGGCGTCGCGACGAGGTCGCGGTGCTCGAACGTCGTGTACGACAGGCCGTACCCGAACGGGAACGCGACGGGCACGCCGGCGGACGTGTAGTAGCGGTAGCCGACGTACAGGCCCTCGCGGTACTCGGCAGTGCGGCCCGTCGCGGGGAAGCTCCCCGCGGTCGGGGTGTCGGCGAGCGCGAGCGGCATGGTCTCGGCGAGGTGGCCCGACGGGTTGACCGCGCCCGTGAGCACGTCGAGCAGCCCGCTGGCCCCGGCCTGCCCCGCGAGGTAGCCGTGCACGAGCGCGCGCGCCTGCCCGAGCCACGGCGTCTCGACGACGCCGCCGCCCGACAGCACGACGACGGTGCGCGGGTTGACGGCCGCGACCGCGTCGAGCACCTCGACCTGCGCCTGGTGCAGCGCGAGCGTCGAGCGGTCGAGGCCCTCGGACTCGGCGATCTCGTCGAGCCCCAGGAACAGCAGGACCACGTCGGCGTCGCGTGCCGCCTCGACGGCCTGCGCGCGCAGCGCCGGGTCGGGCGAGCCGTTGCGCGTGAAGCCGGGTGCGAAGGCCGTCATCTCCAGGCCCGAGGCGCCGATGACGTCGAGCACCGACTCGAGGCGCGTCGGGTTGACGACCGACGAGCCCGAGCCCTGGTAGCGCGGGGTGCGCGCGAAGTCGCCGACGACCGCGACGCGCGTGCCCGCCGCGAGCGGCAGGATCGCGTCGTCGTTCTTCAGCAGCACGGCGCTGCGCGCCGCGACGTCACGGGCCAGCGCGTGGTGCGCGTCGGCGTCCACGGTGGGAGCGGTCCCGGGGTCGCGCGCCTCGGCGACGAGCCGCAGGATCTCGGCCGCGCGCGCGTCGACGTCGGACCCCAGCAGGCGCCCGTCGCGCACCGCGGCGACGACCTGGCGCGCCGAGTCCAGACCGGCCGCCGGCATCTCGAGCGACGAGCCCGCGGCGGTGCCGGCGACGATGTCGTTGGAACCGCCCCAGTCGGTGACGACCGCGCCGTCGAAGCCCCACTCCTCGCGCAGGACCGTCGTCAGCAGGAACGGGTGCTCGTTGGCGTAGACGCCGTTGACCAGGTTGTACGCCGACATGATCGAGCGGGGCCGGGCCTCACGCACGACGATCCCGAAGGCCGTCAGGTAGATCTCGCGCAGCGTGCGCTCGTCGACCACCGAGTCCGACACCATGCGCCGCAGCTCCTGCGAGTTGGCCGCGTAGTGCTTGGGGCACGCCGCGACGCCCTGCGCCTGGATGCCGCGCACGTAGCCGGCGGCCAGCCGCCCGGACAGCAGCGGGTCCTCCGAGAAGTACTCGAACGACCGGCCGCCCAGCGGCGAGCGCTTGACGTTGAGGCCGGGGCCGAGCAGCACGTCGACGCCCTGCGCCGCGGCCTCGGTCCCCAGCGCCTCGCCGATCCGCTCCGCGAGCTCGACGTCCCACGTGTTGGCGACCGTCGCGGCCGTCGGGAAGCACGTCGCGGGCTCGGACGCGTTGAGGCCGAGGTGGTCGGCCGAGCCGACCTGCTTGCGCACGCCGTGCGGGCCGTCGGCCAGCCACAGCGCACGCACGCCGTGCCGCGGCAGCGCGTGCGTCTGCCACACCGACGCACCCGTCAGCAGCGCCGCCTTCTCCAGCAGCGTCAGGTCGTCGGTCGTCACGGTCGCGCGCGGCGACGCGGTGGCGGCGTCCTCGGTTCGCACGGTGTCTCCTCGGTGGTTCAGGGGTGTGGCGGGGCGGTGCGGGCGCGCGGCCTCGCCGTCGGGTCGACGGTGGTGGGCGCCGCCGACCCGACGGGGGCCCGGGCGC
>JAEYNO010000148.1 GCA_023412515.1 Actinomycetes bacterium | reverse complement strand
CACGTACGCGGGCGGGCACGGCTCGGCGAGCACGACGCCCTCGGCGACGCGCCCCGCGGCGGCGAGCGACTTGGGTCCCCGCACGCCGAGCAGGACGTCCGGCACGACCTCGGGCAGCGCCGACGGGTCGAGCGCGACGCCGTCGAGCACGACGGGCGCGTCCGGCGCGGTGGTCACGGTCTCGCCGCGCAGCAGCGCCCGCAGCGCGCGCGTGTACGCCTCGAGGAACGTCAGGGGACGCCCGGGCCACGCGCCGACCTGCCGCATCCAGTCGGGCATGCCGTGCCCGACGCCGATCGTCACGCGCCCGGGGAACAGGCGCGCGAGCGTCGCGGCGTCCATCGCGGCGAACCCGACGTTGCGCGCGGCGGCGGGCAGGATGCCGATGCCGACGTGGAGGCGCTCGGTCGCGGCGAGCACGGCCGCGGCCTGCGCGGCGCCGCCGCGGAAGCCGAGGTCCTCGACGACCCACAGCTCGTCGAAGCCCAGGGCCTCGGCTCGGCGGGCGTGCTCGAGCACGAGGTGGGCGGGCAGGTCGCGGGGCAGCAGCACCCCGACGTGCGGCGTCGTCATGGACCCATCCTGGCGCACCGCCGACGTCGCGCCGACGTCCCACCTGCCGGACGTCGCGCCCCGCGAGACCGGGCTCTCGTCGTTCAGCGACGCCATGAGCGACCTCAACCCGGTCTCGCGGAGGGCAGGGTCCGGGGTGTGAGACCCGGCCGGCGGACACAGCCCGTCACACAGACACCCCGGTCACACGGACAGCCCGGTCACACACACAGCCCGGTCACACGGGCGGCCCGGTCACACGGGCGGCCCGGCCCCGAGGACAGCACCGTCACGCGCCGGCAACGGGGCGCCCGTCGGCGCGAGCGCGGCGAACGGCCCTGGCTCGCGCACAGCACCGTCGGCATCTCACCAGCCGGCCATCGCGCGCCGCGAGACCGGGCTCACGTCGCTCACGGATGACATGAGCGACCCCAGCCCGGTCTCGCAGACCGCGGGGTCCGGGTCGCGAGACCAGGACCCGACCACCAGCCCCGACCTCAGCCCAGCGCGGCCGACGTCAGCACGACGTGCTCGGCGCCGTCCTGCGTCGCACGGACCTCGAACGACCCGTCGGCGGCGTCGAACGCGAGCGTCGCGCGCTCGTCGCCCGCGGTCCACGCGAACGTGCCGCGCGACCCGTCGACGTCCCACGCGAACTCGCCCGCGAACGCCGCGTGCGAGGAGCGCAGCCGCAGACCGGTCAGCTGGGCGGCCACGGCCGGGTGCGTGAGCGCGGCCTCGACCTCGGCGGGCGTGTAGTGGTGGCGGTTGACGTCGCGGCCGACGCCCGTGCGGGCCAGCAGGTCCATGTCGTTGACGCCCGCGAGCAGGCCCACGTAGTAGACCTGCGGGATCCCGGGCACGAACAGCTGGAGGAGCCGCGCGAGCACGTAGCGGCGGTCGTCGCGGGCCAGCGCGTCGTAGAACGTGCAGTTGACCTGGTAGAGGTCGAGGTTGGACGCGGCCGCGCCCGTGGCCTGGCGGGACGTGCCGCCGCTGTTGTCGTGGATGCGCTCGACCAGCGCGTCGATCTTCTCGGGCGCCAGCAGGCCCGGCTCGCCGGGGCGCAGGTCGGACGTGCCGACGTCGACGATCCCGATGCCGTCGTGCGTGTCGAGCACCGTCACCGAGTTCGCGGGGCGGATGCGCAGCCAGCCCGCGAGCGGCTCGAGCTCGCCCGTGGTCAGCGCGTGCAGCACGAGCGGCGGCAGCGCGAAGTCGTAGACCAGGTCGACCTTGCGCGCGATGTCGATCTGCTGCGTGTGGTGCCCGTGCACCTCGACCAGCACCTGGGCGCCGCGCGCGTGCGCCTGCTCGACGATCCGCTCGGTGTACGCGTCGGTCGCGGGCGTCATGAAGCAGTCGGTGCCCGCCTCCTTGCCGGTGTACCCGACCGCGTCGAGCCGCAGCATCGACACCCCGCCGGCGGTGAGCGCGTCGACGACCGACGTCAGGTACTCCCACGCCTGCGGCGTGCGCAGGTCGATGTCGACCTGGTCGGGCGTGAACGTGGTCCACACCAGGCGCCGGCGCCCGCCGAGGGTCATGACCGTGAAGGGCAGGCCGGGCCGCGGGCGGTAGATGCGCGCGAGGTCCTCCTCGGTGGCGCCCAGCGGGAACACCGACCCCAGCGTGAGGAACATCGGGGCGTGCGGGGACTCCTCGCCGCGCTCGCGCACGTCGACGAACCGCTCGGAGTCGGCCGACACGTGGTTGACGATGACGTCGGCCATGACGGTGCGGCCGTCGGCGAGCGCACGCACGTCGTCCCACGAGCCGAGCCGCGGGTCGACCTGCGTGTGGTCGCGCGGGTCGAACCCGGCGTCCGCGCCGTCGTACGGCGGGTAGAACGGCAGCACGTGGACGCCGCCGAACGCGCCCGCGAGCGGGCCGTCGAGCAGCGCGCGCAGGCCGGGCAGGTCGCCGGCGAGCCGGTCGGCGTAGGTGATCAGCTGGGGGCCGTGGTGGGTCACGGTGCGGGCTCCGTCGTCGTCGGTGACCGGGGTCCGGTCGGGTGGGCCGTCGTGCCCGGCCGGGGGACGGCCGGGCAC
>JAEYNO010000240.1 GCA_023412515.1 Actinomycetes bacterium | reverse complement strand
CGCCGACGCGGCGGGCGGTGGCGTCGACGTCGCGGGCTCACCCGGCGACGGCACGCGCGTGCGGGTACGGGTGCCTGCTGGCACGTCCCCCGCGGCTGCCACGGCCGGCGGCCCCCACCCCGAGGAGGAGCGGTGAGCGTGCGCGTCGTCGTCGCCGACGACCACCCGGTGCTGCGTTCGGGCCTCGTCGCGCTGCTCGGGCTGGAGCCCGACCTCGAGGTCGTGGGCGAGGCCGACGACGGCGCGCAGGCGGTCGCCCTCGCGCACGCGCTGCGCCCCGACCTCGTCCTCATGGACCTGCGGATGCCCGGCACCGACGGCGCCGAGGCCACGCGGCGGATCGTCGCCGAGCTGCCCGGGGTCCACGTGCTCGTGCTCACGACCTACGAGACGGACACCGACATCCTGCGGGCGGTCGAGGCCGGGGCGACCGGGTACCTGCTCAAGGACACGCCGCGCGCGCAGCTCGTCGCGGGCGTGCGCGCGGCCGCGCGCGGCGAGTCCGCGCTGTCCCCGTCGGTCGCGCTGCGGCTCGTGCAGCAGGTCCGGGGCGACGGCGGCGAGCGTCTCACGCCCCGCGAGCGCGAGGTGCTCGCGGGCGTCGCGCGCGGCCTGTCGAACGCCGCCGTCGGACGCGAGCTGTTCATCACCGAGGCCACGGTCAAGACGCACCTGCTGCGCGCGTTCGCGAAGCTCGGCGTCGACGACCGGACGCGCGCCGTGACGGTCGCGATCGAGCGCGGGATCCTGCCCGGCGCCTGACGCCCGGCGTGCCGCACCGCCCCGGTCGGTCGTCGGCGTGTCCACGTCCGGGGACCTCGGCGTGGACGTCCCTTCTGCGGGGGTTCGAGCGGGCCCCATACTGAGCGCCATGCGCAACGGACCGGCGTCGGCGGGAGCCCCCGTCACGCCGTCCGAACCGCTGCGCGCGGTGGGCCGCCGAGCCACCGTGCGGGGTCGGCTCATGACCGCCGTGGTCGCGCTCACGGCGACCGCGATGACCGTCGCCGGCGTCACGGCGCTCGCCCTGCAGCTCCGCGCGAGCGACACCCGGACCGACGACGCGCTGCGCCGTTCGGTGCAGGCGTTCGACTCGTTCGCGTCCGCCGGGCTCGTGGACGCCGACCGCACCGCCACGACGCCGCGCGACCCCGCGACGCCGACAGAACGATGGACCTCGGTGTCGATGCTGCTGCGCGAGGCCGTCGAGAACCGTGTGCCCGGCCAGCACGAGGGCATCGTGTCGCTCGTCGGCGGCGAGCTCGAGTGGCGCCCCGCCGAGGAGACCGGCGCGGTCCGCATCGACCTCGACGACGAGCTCATGACGTGGCTGCGCGAGCTGCCGGCGGACGACCCGCTCGCGCGCGAGCCGCGCACGGTCCGCACGTCCGTCACCGAGTACCGGCTCGCGACCGTGCCGGTGCACCTCGAGGTCGACGCCGACGCCGACGGGCTCATGGTCTTCGCGTTCGACCGCGGCGCGCAGAACGCCGCGGTGTGGCGGATCTTCTCGACCTACTCGGCCGTGGGCGTCGCCGCGCTCGCCGCGACCTCCGCGGTCGCGTGGTTCGTCGTCGGCGGCATGCTGCGGCCCGTGCGCGTGCTGCGCGACACCGTGCGCCGCGTCACCGAGTCCGACCTGTCCGAGCGCATCGAGGTCGGGGGCCGCGACGACCTCGCCGACCTCGCGGCGTCGGTCAACTCGATGCTCGAGCGGCTCGAGCGCGCGTTCGGGTCGCAGCGCGAGCTCCTCGACGACGTCGGGCACGAGCTGCGCACACCCCTGACGATCGTGCGCGGCCACCTCGAGCTGCTCGACCCCGCCGACGAGGCCGACGTGCGCGCGACCCAGGCGCTCGCGCTCGACGAGCTCGACCGCATGCAGCGTCTCGTGGACGACCTCGTGACGCTCGCGACCGCGGACCGGCCGGACTTCGTCCGCCCCGCACCGGTCGACGTCGGCCGTCTCACCGACGAGGTCCTCGAGAAGGCTCGGGGCCTGGGCGATCGGCGTTTCGTCGTCGTGTCCCGTGCCGACGTCGTGGCGCACGTCGACGCGCAGCGCGTCACGCAGGCGTGGCTGCAGCTGCTCGCGAACGCCGTGCGGTTCTCGGCACCCGGCTCGACCGTGCGGCTCGGCAGCGAGGTCGCCGCGGGGCGCCTGCTGCTGTGGGTGCGCGACGAGGGACCGGGTGTGCCTCCCGACGAGGAGGCGCGGATCTTCGAGCGCTTCCACCGCGGCCGGGCCGACCGCGTGCAGCACGGCGCGGGTCTCGGCCTGCCCATCGTCGCCGCGATCGCGGCCGCGCACGACGGCCGCGTGTTCCTCGAGCACCCGCCCGCGTCGTCCGCCCCCGGCGTGGTGTTCGTGCTCGACCTGCCCGCCGTCGGACTCGTCGACGGGTCCGCGTCCCCCGAGCTCGTGGAGCCGCACCGATGACGCACATCCTGATCGCCGAGGACGAGGAGCGGATCGCGGCGTTCGTCGCCAAGGGCCTGCGCGCGCACGGCTACGAGACGACCGCTGTGCCGACCGGCACGGCCGCGCTGCGGCGCATCGGCGACGGCGGCGTCGACCTGCTCGTGCTGGACCTGGGGCTCGCCGACATGGACGGGTTCGAGGTGCTGCGGGCGCTGCGCACGTCCGGCTACGACCTGCCGGTGGTCGTGCTCACGGCGCGCTCGTCCGTCACCGACACCGTCACCGGCCTGGAGTCGGGTGCCGACGACTACATGGCCAAGCCGTTCCGCTTCGAGGAGCTGCTGGCGCGCGTGCGGCTGCGGCTGCGCAGCCAGCCCGGGGCCCAGCCGCGCGGCAACGTGCTGGTGCACGGGCGCCTGCAGCTCGACCTGCGCACCCGGCGGATGCGGGTCGACGACACCGAGGTCGACCTGTCGGCGCGCGAGTTCGCGCTCGCCGAGACGTTCATGCGCAACCCCGGCGACGTGCTCACGCGCGAGCGGCTGCTGTCCGAGGTGTGGGGCTTCGACTTCGACCCCGGGTCCAACGTGGTCGACGTGTACGTCCGCTACCTGCGTCGCAAGCTCGGCGCCGAGCACTTCGACACCGTCCGCGGGGTCGGGTACCGCCTGGTCGACACGAGCGCGTGACGCGCCACGACGGCTGGCAGACTGGCGCGCGTGCGTGACCTGACCCTGCTGCCCAAGGCGCACCTGCACCTGCACTTCACGGGGTCGATGCGGGTCGCGACGCTCGCCGACCTCGCTCAGCGGCACGGCATCCGGCTGCCGCACGTGCTGCTGGACGCCGACCCGCTGCGGGTCCCGGCCGGCGAGCGCGGCTGGTTCCGGTTCCAGCGCCTGTACGACGCGGCCCGCGCGTGCGTGCGCTCGGAGGCCGACATGCGGCGGATCGTGGCGGAGGCCGCGGCCGACGACGCCGCCGAGGGCTCGGGGCGCCTCGAGATCCAGGTCGACCCGACGTCGTACGCGCCGTTCGTCGGCGGGATCACGCCCGCGCTCGAGATCGTGCTCGACGAGGCGCGTGCCGCGCAGGAGGCCACGGGTGTCGAGGTCGGCGTGGTCGTCGCGGCGTCGCGCATGCGGCACCCGCTCGAGGCGCGCACGCTCGCCCGGCTCGCGGCCCGGTACGCGGGCGACGGGCCCGGCGAGGTCGTGGGCTTCGGGCTGTCGAACGACGAGCGGCGCGGCAGCACCGCGGAGTTCGGGCGGGCGTTCGCGATCGCCCGGCGCGCGGGGCTGCGGGCGGTGCCGCACGGCGGCGAGCTGCTCGGCCCGGCGCACGTCGACGAGGTCCTCGACCACCTGCACCCCGACCGGCTGGGGCACGGCGTGCGCAGCGCCGAGGACCCGCGCGTCCTCGAGCGGGTCGTCGAGGGCGACGTCGCGCTCGAGGTCTGCCCGGCGTCGAACGTGTCGCTCGGGGTGTACGCGTCGGACGGCGACGTGCCGCTGCGCACGCTCGTCGCCGCCGGGGCGCGCGTCGCGCTGGGCGCCGACGACCCCCTGCTGTTCGGGTCCCGGCTGGTCGAGCAGTACCGCGTCGCGCGCGACGTCCACGGGTTCACGGACGACGAGCTGGCCGCCCTGGCGCGGTCCTCGGTGCTCGCGAGCACCGCGTCGCCCGGCGCGCGGGCGCGGCTGCTGGCCGGCGTGGACGCGTGGCTCGCGGCCCCGGGCGG
>JAEYNO010000169.1 GCA_023412515.1 Actinomycetes bacterium | reverse complement strand
GACCACGGCCGGGCACGGGCCGCGCGGCGCTGCGCGCGGCCCGCCCGCGTCACGCGTCGGGGTCGGTCCAGACGCCCTTCTCTCGCTCGGTCCACAGCTCGGCACGGGCCGCGGCCTTGGCGTCCATGCGCTCGGTGTACTCGCGCCGCTTCTGGCCGCGCGTGGGCCGCGACTGGTCGTCGAGGCGCGCGTCGGTGCCGCGCGGGCCTCCCAGGAGCTCCGAGCCGGTCAGCAGCGTCGGCTCCCAGTCGAAGACCACCGCGTTCTCGTCGGGGCCGATGCGCACCTCGTCACCCGCGACCGCGCCGGCCGCGTAGAGGCGCTCCTCGACGCCCGCACGCGCGAGCCGGTCCGCGAGGTAGCCGACGGCCTCGTCGTTGGAGAAGTCCGTCTGGCGCACCCAGCGCTCGGGCTTCTCGCCGCGCACCACGAACCACACCTGCCCGTTGCCCTCGCGCCGCGTGACCGTGAACCCGGTCTCGTCGACCGCACGCGGGCGCAGCACGACACGCGTGGCCTCGGGCGGCGGCGCGTCGCGACGCGCCTGCACGACGCGCTCGGCGAGCGCGAACGTCAGCGGGCGCAGGCCCTCGTGGCTCGCGGTCGACACCTCGAACACCGGCAGGCCGCGCGCCTCGAGCTCGGGGCGCACGAGCTCGGCGAGCTCGCGGGCCTCGGGCACGTCGATCTTGTTGAGCACGACCACGCGCGGGCGCTGCGTGAGCGGCACGCCGCCAGCGGCGACCTCGAGGTCCTCGGCGTACGCGGCGAGCTCGGCCTCGATCACGTCGAGGTCCGTGAGCGGGTCGCGGCCCGGCTCGAGCGTCGCGCAGTCGAGCACGTGCACGATGACGGCGCAGCGCTCGATGTGCCGCAGGAACTCCAGGCCGAGGCCCTTGCCCTGCGACGCCCCGGGGATGAGGCCCGGCACGTCGGCCACGGTGTACCGCGCGTCCCCGGCCTGCACGACGCCGAGGTTCGGCACGAGGGTCGTGAACGGGTAGTCGGCGATCTTCGGACGCGCGGCCGACACGGCCGCGACGAGGCTCGACTTGCCCGCCGACGGGTAGCCCACGAGCGCGACGTCGGCGATCGTCTTGAGCTCGAGCACGACGTCGGCGGTCTCGCCGGGCTCGCCGAGCAGCGCGAAGCCCGGCGCCTTGCGGCGCGGCGACGCGAGCGCCGCGTTGCCGAGCCCGCCACGCCCGCCCGCGGCGACGACGTAGCGCGCGCCGGCGCCGACGAGGTCGGCCAGCACGGTGCCGTCGGGCGACTTCACGACGGTGCCGTCGGGGACGCCGAGGACGAGGTCCTCGGCGGTCGACCCGCTGCGGTGGTCGCCCATGCCCTGCGTGCCGGACGCGGCGCGCCGGTGCGGTAGGTGGTGGTACGGCAGCAGCGTGGTCACCTGCGGGTCGACCTCGAGGATCACCGACCCGCCGTTGCCGCCGTTGCCGCCGTCGGGGCCCGCCAGGGGCTTGAACTTCTCGCGGTGGATCGACGCGCACCCGTGCCCGCCGTCACCGCCGGTCGCGTGCACCACGACTCGGTCGACGAACGTCGCCACGGGTGTCCTCCTCGTCCTTCAGGGTGCGGGTAGGAGCCCGCCTCGGTCGTGCAACGACGAAGGGGCGCACCGCACCGGTGCGCCCCTCCGACGTCGATGGTGAGGCAGTGCCTCAGGCGTCGGCCGCCACGATGTCGACGACCTTGCGGCCACGACGCGTGCCGAACGCGACCGCACCGGCGGTCAGCGCGAACAGCGTGTCGTCGCCGCCGCGGCCGACGTTGTCACCGGGGTGGAAGTGCGTGCCGCGCTGGCGGACGATGATCTCGCCGGCCTTGACGACCTGACCGCCGAAGCGCTTCACGCCGAGGCGCTGCGCGTTGGAGTCGCGACCGTTGCGCGAGGAGCTCGCGCCCTTCTTGTGTGCCATGACAGACCTGCTCTCAGTGTTCCGGAGTACGGGGTGCAGCCGCCGAGGCGGCGCGAGCTCACTTGATGCCGGTGACCTTGAGGCGGGTCAGCTTCTGGCGGTGACCCTGGCGCTTGCGGTAGCCGGTCTTGTTCTTGTACTTGAGGATGTCGATCTTGGGACCCTTCTCGTCCCGCACGACCTCCGCCGTGACCGTCACCTTCGCGAGCGCCGTGGCGTCCGTGGTGACCTTCTCGCCGTCGACGAGCAGGAGCGCCGGCAGCTGGACCGACGAACCCGCCTCGGCGGCGAGGCGGTCGACGACGACGACGTCGCCGACGGCGACCTTCTCCTGGCGGCCGCCAGCCTTCACGATCGCGTACACCACGTTGCTGCTCATCTCTGCTCGTCGGACCTGCACGTCACTGCTCATCGGTACTGCACTCGGTGCCCGTGACCCGCCGAGGCCCGCGCACCACCCCGCCACGGGGGCGAGGGGTTCGCGTCGGCGAAGTCGTCCGCGGCGCCCGACCGTGGTGCCTGCCGGCGCCCCCGGCTCTCGCGAGCCCGGTGCGGTACCGGCACTGCCACGGCGCGCACGCGACGCACCGACGTTCTAGGGTACGGACCCGTCCGCGCCGGGTCAAACGCGCGCGGACGGGTCCGGGTGGCTCCCGGGCCTCAGTCGCCCTCGCCGTCCGCGGGCGCGAGCGCGGCCGGCGCCTCGGCCTGCGCGGGCTCGTCGTCCTCGAACGACGCGAACAGGTCGGGATCGACCGCGTGCAGCTCGAGCGGGGCGTCGGTCTCGACGACCGGCACGGCCGCCGCCCGCGCCGCGCCGAGCTCGGCGAGGACGTCCAGCACAGGGGCCGTCGACGCCGGTGCCGGGGCGGGCT
>JAEYNO010000166.1 GCA_023412515.1 Actinomycetes bacterium | reverse complement strand
GTACGGCCGGGACGGCCGGGCGGGCCGCCGCGGCGGCGGGACGCGCGACCGCCGGGGGCGGGGCGTCGTCCCGCTGCCGCAGCGTGCTCACCGGGTCACGCCTGGCCGGTCAGCTGCGCGACGAGGTCGTCGCTCCACGCCATCATCGACGCCGGGCCGCCGTACGCCCAGATGCCGACGGCCGCGCGGTGCACGTGCCCGGCCTGCACGAACGGCAGGCTCTCCCACACGGCGTTGCCCGCGAGGGCCGTCGTGACGACGTCGTCCTCGTCGTCGTTGCCCCAGTAGAGGAAGCGCGTCTCGGCGGGCAGCTGCGTGAGGCCCTCGAGGTCGATGTTCGCCAGGCCGTACGCATCGTCGCCCGGGTCGGTCCACGCGGCGGCCAGGCCCATGCGCTCGGCGACGGCCTGCACGGCGGTGCGGGGCCCGTGCATGCGGATCGTGAGGTTCGCGCCGTCCGAGTACGGCGACGTCAGCACGACGGGCGTGCCCGCCAGGCCTGCAGCCTCGAGCGTCGCCGCGTTGTTCGCCAGCCGCTCGTCGAGGTCGTCGAGCACGTCCTGCGCGACGTCCTCCTTGCCCAGGGCCGTCGCGATGGTCGTGAAGTCCTCCGTGACGCGGCCCAGCGGGTCGGACGCGTCGGCGCCCGCCATGAGCACCACGGGTGCGACGCGCTCGAGCTGCTCGAGCGCACCCTCGGGGACCGACGTGAGCACGCCGACGATGAGGTCGGGCTCGAGGTCCGCGATGGCCTCGACGCTCGGCTCGCGGCGCAGGCCGACGTCGACCGTCTCGGACGCGAGCGGTGCGGCCGTGCCGACCCAGCTCGTGTACCCGGTGGGGTCGGAGACGCCGACGGGGTCGACGCCCAGGGTCTGGACCATCTCGACCTGGGCCCACTCGAGCGCGACGACGCGCTCGGCGGGTGCGTCGAGCGTGATCTCCTCGCCGCGCGCGTCGGTGACCGTGATCGGGTCGCCCTGCGCGGCGGCGCCGGTCGAGGTGGGGTCGGCGGCGGCGCCGTCGCTCGTGCCGCACGCCGCGAGCAGCAGCGGCAGGGCGAGCGCGACGAGCGCCGCGCGGGCGGGACGGGTGGTGCGCATGGGTCTGTCCTCGGGGAGTCGTGGCGCGCAGGAAGGGGGTGCCGGCGCCTGCGCCGTCGCCGGTCGGCCCGTCAGCGGGCCACGGTGCGGCGCACGCGTTGCCGCGGCGTGCGCACGTCGACCTCGCCGGTGGCGGGGTCGACGTCCACGGTGATCTCGATGTCGTACACCGCGGTGAGCAGGTCGGGGTCGAGCGCGCTCGCGGGCGGCCCGTCGGCGACGACGCGGCCCGCGGCGAGCACGACGACGCGGTCGGCGACCGCGGCGGCGTGGTTGAGGTCGTGCAGCACGACGCCGACCGTGACGCCGTGGTCGTCGGCGAGCGCGCGGACGAGCTCGAGGACCTCGACCTGGTAGCGCAGGTCGAGGTGGTTGGTGGGCTCGTCGAGCAGCAGCACGCCGGTGTCCTGCGCGAGCGCGCTCGCGAACCACACGCGCTGCACCTGCCCGCCGGACAGCGTGTCGACGGGCACGTCCACGAGGTCGGCGGTGCCGGTGAGCTCGAGCGCGCGCTGCACGGCGGCGGGCCCGGCGGCGTCGCGCCCGCGCCACGCGGTGCGGTGCGGGTGGCGGCCGAGCTCGACCGCGTCGCGCACGCTGATGCCCGCGGGCGTGGGCCGCGACTGCGCGAGCAGCGTGACCCGCCGCGCGAACTCGCGCGGCGACAGCGCGGCGACGTCCGGCACGTCGCCCAGCTCGACGCGGCCGCCGGCGAGGCGGTGCAGGCGGGACATGCCGCGCAGGAGCGTGGACTTCCCGGAGCCGTTGGGGCCGACGAGCGCCGTAACCCGCCCGGGCTCGAGGTCGACGTGCACGGCGTCGACGGCGACGACGGCGTCGTACCGGATCGTGACGTCACGGGCGCCGAGCGTCACGCCGGTCGCGGTGGGGGAGGGCACGGGACACGATGTTAGCGAAGCCTTACCTCACCGTGGTGTGGCGTGCGCCACGTCGTCCGTGCGGGGCGCCCGCGCCGGCCGCTGCGCGCCAGACGCGCCCCACCCCGGACGCGGCACGGCCCGGACCGCGTGGGTCCGGGCCGTGCCGACGTGCTGCCGTGCAGGTCTCGGTCAGGCGCCGATGACGTCCAGCGCCTGCCGCGCGATCGCGAGCTCCTCGTTGGTCGGCACCACGAGGACCGTGACCTTGGCGCCGTCGGGGGAGATGACGGTCGGCTCCGACTTGCGGCCCTCGTTGCGCGCCGCGTCGACCTCGATGCCCAGGGCCTCGAGCCCGGTCAGCGCACCGAGCCGCACGATGTCGTCGTTCTCGCCGATCCCGGCCGTGAACGTGATGACGTCGAGCCGCCCCAGCACCGCGTGGTACGCGCCGACGTACTTGCGCAGCCGGTGCAGGTACACGTCCAGCGCGAGCCGCGCGCCCGCGTGACCCTCGGCGACCAGGTCGTGCAGCGCGCGGAAGTCGCTCTCGCCGGCCAGGCCCTTGACGCCCGAGCGGCGGTTGAGCAGGTCGTCGATCTCGTCGATCGACATGCCCGCGTTGCGGTGCAGGTGGAACACGACCGCCGGGTCCACGTCGCCCGAGCGCGTGCCCATGACGAGGCCCTCGAGCGGGGTCAGGCCCATCGACGTCTCGACCGCGACGCCGCCGCGCACGGCCGACGCCGACGCGCCGTTGCCCAGGTGCAGCACGATCTGGTGGAGGTCCTCCAGCGGGCGGTCCAGGATCTGCGCGACCTGCTGCGACACGTACTGGTGCGACGTGCCGTGCGCGCCGTACCGGCGCACCTTGTGCTCGGTCGCCACCGACGCCTCGACCGCGTACGTCGCGGCCGCGTCGGGCAGCGTGCGGAAGAACGCCGTGTCGAACACCACGACGTGCGGCACGTCGGGCAGCAGCGCCTGCGCGACGCGGATGCCCGTGAGGTTCGCGGGGTTGTGCAGCGGCGCGAGCGGCGACAGCTCCTCGATCTGCTGCTCGACCTCGGGCGTGACGAGCGTCGGGCCGTCGAACAGGTCGCCGCCCTGCACCACGCGGTGGCCGACCGCCACGACGTTCGCCGACGCGAGGTCGGGGCCGATCTCGTCGAACAGGCCCAGCACGAGGCGCAGCGCCTCGGCGTGGTCCGGCACCGGCACCTCGCGGCGCGTCGTGTCGCCGTGCGCGACGTGCTTGACCGAGCCCATCGCGTCGCCGATGCGCTCGACGATGCCCGACGCGATCGCGTCGCCCGACGCGGGGTCGACCAGCTGGTACTTGACGGACGACGAGCCCGAGTTGACGACGAGGACGCTCGTGCTGCTGGGGGTGGACGTGCTCATCGGGCGGAGGCCTCCGTGCTCGGGGTGGTGGCGTCGGCCTGCGCCTGCGCCTGGATCGCGGTGATCGCGACCGTGTTGACGATGTCCTGGACCAGCGCACCGCGCGACAGGTCGTTGACGGGCTTGCGCAGCCCCTGCAGCACCGGGCCGATCGCGACGGCACCCGCCGAGCGCTGCACGGCCTTGTACGTGTTGTTGCCCGTGTTGAGGTCGGGGAAGACGAAGACGGTGGCCCGGCCCGCGACCGCGGAGTCCGGCATCTTGGTCTGCGCGACCGACGCGTCGACCGCGGCGTCGTACTGGATCGGGCCCTCGACCGACAGGTCGGGGCGGCGCTCGCGCACCAGGCGCGTGGCCTCGCGGACCTTCTCGACGTCCGCGCCGGAGCCGGACTCGCCGGTCGAGTACGACAGCATCGCGATGCGCGGCTCGATGCCGAACTGCGTCGCGGTCTCGGCCGACGAGATCGCGATGTCCGCGAGCTGCTCGGCCGTCGGGTCGGGGATGACCGCGCAGTCGGCGTACACCAGCACGCGGTCCTCGAGGCACATGAGGAAGCAGCTCGACACGCTGCCCACGTCGGGGCGCGTCTTGATGATCTCGAACGACGGCTTGATGGTGTGCGCGGTCGTGTGGGCCGCGCCCGAGACCATGCCGTCCGCGAGCCCGAGCTGCACCATGAGTGTGCCGAAGTACGACACCGAGGACACGATCTCGCGCGCGCGCTCGACCGTCATGCCCTTGTGCTTGCGCAGCTCGGTGTAGACCTCCGCGAACCGCTCGAGCGTCTCGCCGTTCTTGGGGTCCAGCACCTGCGCGCCGTCGAGGTCGAGGCCGAGCTCGGTCGCGCGGGCGCGGATCGCGGCCTCGTCGCCGAGGATCGTCAGGTCCGCGACCTGGCGCTGCAGCAGCGTCGACGCGGCCCGCAGGATGCGGTCGTCGTTGCCCTCGGGCAGCACGACGTGCTTGCGGTCGGAGCGCGCGCGGTCCAGCAGCGCGTACTCGAACATCAGCGGCGTGACCACCGTGGGCCGCTCGACGTCGAGCGCGGCCAGCAGGGCCTCGCCGTCGACGTGCTGCTCGAACAGCGCGAGCGCCGTGTCGACCTTGCGCTGCGAGTCGTGCGTGACGCGCCCGCGCGTCGTGGCCGCGGCGCTCGCCGAGCGGAACGTGCCGAGCGACGTCGTGATGAGCGGCAGGCGCGAGCCGAGGCCCTCGACCAGGCGCTGGATCGTCGGGGCGGGCTCGAGGCCGCCGTTGAGGATGAGGCCCGCGAGCGACGGGAAGCCGTCGGCCTGGTGCGCCATGAGCAGGCCCAGCAGCACGTCGGCCCGGTCGCCGGGCGTGATGACGACCGCACCGTCCTGCAGGCGGTCGAGCAGGTGCTCGATCGACATCGCGCCGACCAGCACGTCCAGCACCTCGCGGCCCAGCAGCTCCTCGTCGCCGCTGCTCAGCGTGCCGCCGACGGCCTCCATGAGCTGGCGCAGCGTCGGCGCGTACAGCAGCGGCGAGTCCGGCAGCGCCCACACCGGGCGCGTGCCGCCCAGCGCGGTGCGCACCTGGTCGAGCGAGTTGGGCGCGCAGCGGTTCGCGACGACCGCGACGACCTGCGCGTGGTTCGCGTCGATCTCGGCGGCGGCGACCTCGGCCGCGTGGTGGACGTCCTCGGCGCTGCGGTGCGCGCCGTTGACGACCAGCAGCACGGGTGCGCCCAGGTTGGCGGCGATCCGCGCGTTGTACGCGAGCTCGGTGGGACCCGCGACGTCCGTGTAGTCGGTGCCGACCACGACGACCGCGTCGCAGCGGCGCTCGACGTCGTGGAACCGCGACACGATGCGTGACAGCGCGGCGTCCGGGTCGGAGATGACGTCGTCGTACGTCGCGCCGACCGCGTCCTCGTAGGCGACGTCGACGCCGTCGTGCTCGAGCAGCAGCTCCAGCACGTAGTCGCGCTCGTCGGTCGACCGGGCGACGGGTCGGAAGACACCGACGCGCTGCACCGTGCGGGTCAGCAGGTCGACGAGACCGAGCGCGACGACGGACTTGCCCGTGTCCCCCTCGGCCGACATGACGTAGATCGTGCGGGCCACCGTTCAGCTCACTTCCTCATCGCCCCGGGTGGGGGCTGCTCGTCCTCGACGGACGCGTGCCCGGGCCGGTGGGCCCGGGCACGCACCCGTGACAGTCTGCCTACTCGTTGTCCCCGCCGGTCGAAAGTGAGGCGGAGATCTCCTCGGTCGACGCCGCGTCGCCCGCGTCGGGCCACACCCAGTCGCGCACCTCGGGCAGGTCCTCGCCGTGCTCGCGCGTGTACTGCCGCGCGCGCAGGCGGGCGTCGACCATGCGCTGGCGCAGACCGGCCTGCGACGCGCGCAGCCAGTGCACGTGGTCGATGACGTCGATCACCAGGTGGTACCGGTCGAGGTCGTTGAGCATGACCATGTCGAACGGCGTGGTGGTCGTGCCCTCCTCCTTGTACCCGCGCACGTGGAGGTTCGCGTGCCCGTTGCGGCGGTACGTGAGGCGGTGGATGAGCCACGGGTACCCGTGGTAGGCGAACACGATCGGCCGGTCGGCCGTGAAGATCGTGTCGAACTCCGCGTCCGACAGGCCGTGCGGGTGCTCCCGCGCGTCCTGCAGCCGCATGAGGTCCACGACGTTGACGACGCGCACCTTGAGCTGCGGCAGCTCGCGCCGCAGGATGTCCGCCGCGGCGAGGACCTCGAGCGTCGGGACGTCGCCCGCGCACGCCAGCACGACGTCCGGCTCCTCGTCCTGCGCCTCCGACCCGGCCCACTCCCAGATGCCCAGGCCGCGCGTGCAGTGCGCGACGGCCTGCTCCATCGACAGGAAGTTCGGCGCGGGCTGCTTGCCGGACACGACGACGTTGACGTACTGCCGGCTGCGCAGGCAGTGGTCGTACGTGCTCAGCAGCGTGTTCGCGTCCGGCGGCAGGTAGACCCGCACGACCTCGGCCTTCTTGTTGACCACGTGGTCGATGAAGCCGGGGTCCTGGTGGCTGAAGCCGTTGTGGTCCTGCCGCCACACGTGGCTCGACAGCAGGTAGTTGAGGCTCGCGATCGGCCGGCGCCACGGGATGTCGTTGGTGACCTTGAGCCACTTGGCGTGCTGGTTGAACATCGAGTCGACGATGTGGATGAACGCCTCGTACGACGTGAACAGGCCGTGCCGCCCCGTGAGCAGGTAGCCCTCGAGCCAGCCCTGGCACTGGTGCTCCGACAGCATCTCCATGACGCGGCCCGCGCGCTCGAGGTGGTCGTCGACCTCGGGGCCCTCGAACTCGGCGTTCCACTGC
Organism: Actinomycetes bacterium; assembly: GCA_023412515.1. Classification (GTDB taxonomy): domain Bacteria; phylum Actinomycetota; class Actinomycetes; order Actinomycetales; family Cellulomonadaceae; genus Cellulomonas. The sequence continues at coordinate 23,609 of JAEYNO010000166.1, read as the reverse complement.
TTCGCGGTGACCTCGTAGACCGCCTGCAGGCGGTTCGACGCGGTCTCGTCGGGGCCGAAGATGCGGAACGTGTCGGGGTTCCGGCGGATGACCTCGGTGAGGTACTCGCCGAGCACGCGCGGCGCCTCGGCGATCGTCGCGCCGGGGGCCGGCACGTCCTGCGCGAAGTCGCGGAAGTCCGGCAGCCGCAGGTCGCGCAGCAGCAGGCCGCCGTTGGCGTGCGGGTTCGCGCTCATGCGCAGGTCGCCGTGCGGCGCGAGCGCCGTGATGTCCGCGTCGACCCGGCCCGTGGCGTCGAACAGCTCGGCCGGCCGGTACGACTGCAGCCACTCCTCGAGCACCGCGAGGTGCTCCGGGGTGTCGCGCGCGTTCGCGAGCGGCACCTGGTGCGCGCGCCACGAGCCCGTCGTCTTCTTGCCGTCGATCTCGTCCGGCCCGGTCCAGCCCTTGGGGGTCCGGAACACGATCATCGGGTACATCGGGCGGCTCACGTCGCCCGCCGCGGCGTTCGCCTTGATCTCGGCGATCTCGTCGAGCACCTCGTCGAGCAGCACCGCGAACCGGCGGTGGATCTCGAGGTCGTCCTCGTCGTCGAAGCCCGCCACGAACACGTGCGGCTTGTGGCCGTAGCCGACCATGAGGTCGTGCAGCTCGGCGTCGCTGATGCGCGCCAGCACCGTCGGGTTGGCGATCTTGTACCCGTTGAGGTGCAGGATCGGCAGGACGATGCCGTCCTGGCGCGGGTTGACGAACTTGTTCGAGTGCCAGCTCGTCGCGAGCGGGCCGGTCTCGGCCTCGCCGTCGCCGACGACCGCGGCGACCAGCAGGTTCGGGTTGTCGAACGCGGCGCCGTACGCGTGGCTCAGCGCGTAGCCGAGCTCACCGCCCTCGTGGATCGAGCCGGGCGTCTCGGGCGCGACGTGCGACGGGATGCCGCCCGGGAACGAGAACTGCCGGAACAGCCGGCGCAGGCCCTCCTCGTCCTCCGTGATGTCGGAGTAGACCTCGGAGTACGTGCCGTCGAGGTACGCGCTCGCCACCAGGCCGGGTCCGCCGTGGCCGGGGCCCGTCACGTAGATCGTCGACTGCTCGCGCTCCGCGATCGCGCGGTTGAGGTGCGCGTAGAGGAAGTTGAGGCCGGGGGTCGTGCCCCAGTGGCCCAGCAGGCGCGGCTTGACGTCGTCGCGGTGCAGCGGGCGGCGCAGCAGCGGGTTGTCGAGCAGGTAGATCTGGCCGACCGACATGTAGTTCGCGGCGCGCCACCACGTGGAGAGGCGCTGCAGCGTCGCGTCGTCGATCTGCCCGGATCCCTTGCGCCAGGCGGTGCGGGCTTCGGCGGCCGCGAACGGTCCCGGGGCGATGGGGCCTGCGTCCGCAGCGTTCTGCGGGTCCGAGGCGGTGGTAGTCATGTCCCCTCCTTGAGGGTCTGCCGTGGTCGGCCGGGGTGCTTCCCAGCCTTCCGTGAGGTCGCAGCGCGAGGTGGGACGTCCGGCCCACCGCGGCTGTGCTCCTGACCACAGCCATCCAACCCCACGCGGCACGTGGTCGCGACGAGGGCGCGGAGGGCACGACGGCGCACCTCCAGGGTGCGCCCACCGCCGCGTGGGCGCCCGTTCGCAGGCGGACCGCCGGGCGGGGTCCGTGCGCCGGGCGGGTACCGTGAGGTGGTGGCGGAGACCTCCTGGTGGCGGGCCGCGGTGCGGCCGCGGATGCTCGGCCTGCTCGTGCTCCTGCTGGCCGCCGCGGCCGTGTGCGGCCGGCTCGGGGCGTGGCAGCTCGAGCGCGCCGAGGTACGTGGCGCCGCCGCCGCGGCGCGCGAGGCGGAGCGGGTCGTGACGGCCGACCCCGAGCCGCTGTCCGACCTGCTCGCGCCCGGCCAGACGTTCGTCGGCGACCTGGTGGCGCGCAAGGCCCTCGTGACCGGCACGTATGACGACGACGCGACGCTGCTCGTCACGGGCCGCGAGCACGCGGGCCGCACCGACGGCTACCTCGTGCTCACGCCCCTGCACGTCGCGACCCCCGACGGCACGGCCGTGCTGCCGGTCGTGCGGGGCTGGTCGCCCACGCCCGACGTCGCGCCCGCCCCGGCGGGCGAGGTCGAGGTGGTCGGGTGGCTGCAGGCGGGGGAGGAGGCCGGCACGGCGCCGGCCGACGGCCGCACCGACGCGATCAGCGCGCCGCAGCTCCTCACGGCGTGGGGCGGTCCCGTGTACACCGGCTACCTCGTCGTGCAGACCGCCGACCCCGCGGACCCCGCGGCGCTCGAACCGCTCGACCCCCCGACGCGTGCCGGGTCGGGCCTCAACGTGCAGAACCTCGCCTACGCCGCGCAGTGGTGGATCTTCGGCCTGTTCGCCGTCGGGTTGTGGTGGCGCCTCGTGCGCGACGAGGCCGCCGGCCGGCCGCCGCTCCCGGGCGACGGCGACGCCCCGCCCGCGGGACAGGGCGACGGCACGTCCGGCGGTGCTGCGGCAGCGGACGACCGCAGGGTCGCCAGCGGCGCCTGACCACGCCGCCCGGCGGCCTGGGCCTGGCGGTGGGCAGGGCCTCGCCGTCGGTGGGGCAGGGGCCGCCCGTCGCGGAGCTGCGCGCCGACCCTCACGACCTGCCCCCCGGGTCGGTCCGCGGGGGCACGTCGGGGTCCGGCGCGGTGACGTCAGGCGGACTCGTGACGTCAGGCGGACTCGTGCTGCCACGAGCGCCACAGCGCGGCGTACTCGCCGCCCGCGGCGACGAGCTCCTCGTGGGGGCCGATCTCGCTGATGCGGCCCGCGTCGACGACGGCGACGCGGTCGGCGTCGTGCGCGGTGTGCAGGCGGTGCGCGATCGCGACGACGGTGCGCCCGGCGAGCACCGCGGACAGCGACCGCTCGAGGTGCCGCGCGGCGCGCGGGTCCAGCAGCGACGTCGCCTCGTCGAGCACGAGCGTGTGCGGGTCGAGCAGCACGAGCCGCGCGAGCGCGACCTGCTGCGCCTGCGCGGGGGTCAGCGCCGTGCCGCCCGAGCCGACCTCGGTGGCCAGCCCGTCGGGCAGCGCCTCGACCCAGTCCCACGCGTCGACCGCGCGCAGCGCGCGCTCGATCTCGTCGTGGTCGGCGTCGACCTTCGCGAGCCGCAGGTTGTCGGCGAGCGTGCCGACGAACACGTGGTGCTCCTGCGTCACGAGCGCGACGTGGCGGCGCAGCTCGTCGAGCGGCAGGTCGACCAGCGGGACGCCGCCGACGGTCGCCGAGCCGCCCGTGGGCGGGTGGATGCCCGCGAGCATGCGGCCCAGCGTCGACTTGCCGGCGCCCGACGGACCCACGACCGCGAGCCGCTCGCCCGGTGCCAGGTCGAGGTCGATGCCGTGCAGCACGTCGTGGCCCTCGCGGTAGGCGTACCGCAGGCCGCGCGTCGACACGCGGTCGTCGACCGGGCGGGCGCCCGAAGCCTCGCGGTCGGACTCGACCAGGCGCACGCCCACGATGCGCGCGAGCGCGGTCGCCGCCACCTGGATCTCGTCGACCCAGAAGATCAGCTCCCACACGGGCCCGGTGACCTGGTAGGCGTACAGCACGATCGTCGTGACCGCCCCGAGCGTGACGTGGCCCTGCGACGCGAGCCACCCGCCCCACACCAGCACCGCCACGGGCGCGAGCACGAACGCGAGGTCGACGCCCGGGAACAGGATCGTGCGCAGCCGCAGCGTCGCGCGCTCGGCGTCGAACGCCTCGCGCAGGTCCTCGTGGACGCGGCGCTCGCGCGCCTCGGCCAGGCTGAGCGCGTCGACCGTGCGCGCGCCCTCGACCGTCTCGGTGATGGTGCCGTTGAGCACCGCGTACGCGGCCGACTCGCGGATGTACGCCGGGGTCGCGCGCCGCAGGTACCACCGCACCATGACGACCATGGTGGGCACGCCCACGAACAGCGCGACCGACACCAGCGGGTCGATCACGAGGCACGCCGCGACCGTGAGCGTGATCGTCACGACCGCGACGATCACGCGGGGCACGCCGAACCGGACGGCGTGCTGCAGCTTGTTGACGTCGTTGGTCGTGCGGGTCACGAGGTCGCCCGTGCCCGCGCGCTCGACGGTCGACAGCGGCAACGACGTCACCGTCTCGAGGAACTCCTCGCGCAGCTCGGCGAAGACCTTCTCGCCGAACCGCATGGACGCGCGCTGCGCGTACCGGATGAGCCCGGTCTGCGTGACGACGGCCGCGAGGCCGACGGCGACGAGCGTGTTGATGTACCGCGCGTCGGTGCCCCGCGTGACGGCGTCGACGATGCGACCCAGGAGCAGCGGGCCGGCGAGGCCCGCGATCGCGGCGAGCGTGTGCAGCACGGCGATGCCGCCGAGAGGGCGCCGGTGGCGGCGCAGCAGGTCGGCCGCGTAGGCGCGGACGGTCGCCGCGTCGGCGACGGGGAGTTTCACGCGGCACCTCCGGGGGTCGTCGTGGGCTGGGTCAGGGTCCGGGCGTCGGGCTCGGCGGCGTCGAACGTCTCCTCGACCGGCAGGTCGTCGTCGAGGTTGCGCCCGACCACGCGCCGGTACGTCGCCGCGACCTGCGGGCCGGCGGCGCCGTCGAGCAGCTCGGCGTGCGTCCCGCGGGCGACCAGCCGGCCGTCGTGCACGAGCTGCACCTCGTCGACGTGGTCGAGCACGAGCGGGCTCGCGGTGACGACGAGCGTGGCGCGGCCGCGGCGGGCGTCCGCGAGCCGTGCCGCGATGCGCGCCTCGGTGTGGGCGTCGACCGCGCTGGTCGGCTCGACCAGCACGAGGATCTCCGCCTGCGTGAGCAGCGCACGCGCGAGCGCGACGCGCTGGCGCTGGCCGCCCGACAGGGACCGGCCCTTCTCGGTGAGCTCGCCGTCCAGGCCGTCGGGCACCGAGTCGAGCACGTCCTGCGCGTCGGCCAGGCCGATCGCGGTCAGGAGGTCGTCGCGCGTGGCGCCGCCGCGGACGTCGAGCCCCTCGGCGAGCGGACCCGAGAACAGCTGCGGCATGGCCTCGGCCACGACGACACGACGACGCAGCTCGGCCAGCGGCAGCGTCGCGAGCGGCACGCCGCCGAGCGTGACGGGCGTCGCGGACTCCTCGGCGTCGTCGAACCTGCCCAGGCGCGTCGCGATGCGTGCGGACTCGTCCGGGTCGGCCGACACGAGCGCGACGACCCGACCGGCCTCGACCGTCACGCCGCTGGCCTCGTCGACGAGCGGCGACCCCGCCGGCGGCACGACGGTGCCGTCCTGCGGCGCCGCCCCGGCCGCGGGCACGACACGCAGCACCGTGAGCACCTTGCGCGTGCCGACGACGGCGCGTGTCGTGGCCTGCAGGAACTGCGTGGCGTTCTGCACGGGCCAGCCGAGGAACGCCGCGTAGCCGTAGGTCGTCACGAGCTGGCCCGGCGTGATCGTCCCGGCGAGCGCCATGTGCGCGCCGAGCCAGACGAGCGCGACCACGAACACGCCGGGCAGCAGCACCTGGAGCGCGTCGAGCCACGACTGCGTGACCGCGACCTCGACGCCGCGCCGCCGCACGAGCTGCGACTGCTCGCGGTACCGCCCGGTGAAGACGTTCTCGCCGCCGATGCCGCGCAGCACGCGCAGCCCGGACACGGTGTCCGCGCCGAGCGTCGTGAGGCGGCCCGACGCCTCGCGCTGCGCGGTCTGGCGCCGCTGCAGCGGGCGGACGAGCAGGGCCAGCACGCCCGCGACGGCGGGGAGCCCGAGCAGCACGACGAGCCCGAGCTGCACCGAGACCTGGAGCATGAGCACGGCGACCGCCGCGTACGCGACGACCGAGCCGACGAAGCGCGCGAGCGACGCGTACACCTCGCCCACGCGCAGGGCGTCGTTCGCGACCGCGGACACGACCTCGCCCGTGGGCAGCTCGGCGGTGATCGCGTGGCCCGAGCGCGCCGCCGTGCGACCGACGAGCTGCGACGTGGTGAACGCCGCCCGCAGCCAGTTCGCGACGTCGTACCGGTGGCCCACGGCCGACGCCGCCGCGCTGACGAGCCCGAGCGCGAGCAGCAGACCCGCGGCCTGCAGCAGCGCGGGGCCGAAGCCGTCGGCGAGGCCGTCGTCGATCGCGCGACCGGTCAGGTACGGCAGGAAGGCCTGGCACGCGAACTGCACGACGCCGCACGCGACAGCGGTCAGGAGGATGCCCCACTGGCGGCGGGCCATCCACCACAGGTAGGTGGCGGGGCCGCGCAGCGGCGGGGTGCCGGGGTCGGCGAGGGGGAGCTGGCGCACGTCGGTCCACGTTACGGGTGGCCACCGACACGGCCGAGCGCTTTTGCGGCGGCGCGGCGCTCGGACGCGCGCGCCGCGTCCCGGTGCGCGTCGCTGCTGGGTCTGCGGGCCCAGCCCGGGCCCAGCGCCCCGGGCGGGCCCTGGTCCCGCGGGCCCTGACCTGCGCGGCCCGCCCGCCCCAGGATGGAGGCGTGCGTCAGCCCCGTCCCGCGCCGTGCGCGCCGTCCGTGCGGACGAGCGTGCTGCCGGGGCGCAGCCCCCACCGCGAGAAGCTGCCCCGCGGCGCCTCCAGGACGTCCACCACGCCGCGGCGCGGTCGCGTGGCGCCGAACGGGTGCAGCACGGTCGTGGCGACCACGACGCCGTCGCGGTCGAGCAGCGCGACGTCGAGCGCGCGCGTCATCCCGACGCCGTGGACGGACCGCTCGCCCACGAACCACATCGCCTCCGGCAGCGGTCGACGCGCGAGCATGCCGCGCGCCCGTGCGGCCCAGCGGTCCGCCACGACGAGGGGGGCGACGTCGACGCCGTCCACGAACAGCCGAGTCCTCGAATTGCGCATTCCGACCCTCCAATTACCATTCGCGGGTCGCCGTACCCCCCGGCGGCACCCCTCGGAGCCCGCCCGGTTCGCCCCCGATCGACCGATCGGGGGTCGTGCCGGACGCGCGGCCCGAGGTCCCCGAACCGCCCCGCCTCGCGAGGAGATCACCGTATCCATGCAGCGCATCGTCGTGTCGGCGCTCGTGCCGCCCACCCCGGACGCGCGTGAGCTCCTCGAGCGGGACGGTCTGCTGCTGACCGCGCCCGACGACCTCCCGGGTCTCGAGGAACGCCTCACCGGACCGGGTGAGCACGTCCTCCTGCTGGGTGAAAAGCGCCACGAGCCCCTCGTCCGGCGGCAGGCCGCCCTCCTGGCGGACTCCGGACGCCCCGTCGCGTGGCGCGTCGCGCACCACGGCCCGGCGGCGCTCCTGCTCGTCGCGCAGCAGGTCGCCGCCGCGGGCGTCGACGCCGGGATCGCGGTGGTCCTCGCGGACCAGCTCCTGGAGCGGACCTGGAGCGGGGCCTGGACCCCGAGCGTCGCGCGCCTCGAGCACCCGGAGGTCGCGGTCGGGCAGCACCTGCGGTCCTGGCTGCCGGGCGGCGACGGGTTCGTCGTCACGTTCTCCGGCCCGTCCCCCGAGGCGCGCAACGTCGGGCGCCCCGCGGCCCCGGCCGAGCCCGTCCTGCCGCGCGGCGAGGCCTACGGTGCGGGTCTGTCGCGCATCCCCGCCGCGGCGCTCCAGGAGCTCCTGACGACGGCCGGGTCGCCCGGCACCGTCGAGCTCCCGGCCCTCGCGCTGGACCCCCGCGGGCGCGTCGGCTCGGCCGACGCGGTCGAGCTCGTCGCGCTGCCGGCCGAGCAACGCATCGACCTGCCGCCCGCGCGCGGGCGCTGCGTCGTGTGCGACGCGCTCGTCTTCGCGGACACCTGCCCCTTCTGCCACGTGCGGCCCGCCGCCGTCGATCCCCGAGGAGATCTCGCGTGAATCCCCGCCAGCGTCGCGGCGTCCTGTTCATCCTGCTGGCGGCCCTGCTCGCCGTCGTCGTGTTCTTCGTCATCGCGTCGTACGTCGGGCGCGTGCAGAGCCAGGTCGGCTCGGTCGTGACCGTGTACCGCGCGGCCGAGGACCTGCCCGCGTACGCCGAGCTCGACGAGTCCTCGCTCGTGGCCGACGAGGTGCCGGCGCGCTGGCTCTCCGAGAGCGCGCGCGTGACCCCCGAGGACCTGCTGGGCCGTCGGATCGGCTTCAACGTGGCCGAGGGCACCCTGCTCTCGTCCGACATGCTCGTGCCGCCGTCGGACCTGTCGCCCACCGAGCGCGAGATCGCCATCCAGGTGAACCAGATCACCGGTATCGCCGACCGCGTGCGGCCCGGCGACTTCGTCGACATCTACGCGGTCTTCGCGGACGTGCCCGGTCTGCCCAAGCAGGTCCGCGTGCTCGTGCAGAACGTGCGGGTCGTGTCGGTGCGCGGCAGCCAGGTGCGCGTCGACGAGAACAGCCCGTCGGGCCAGCAGAACGTCGTGCCCGTGACGCTCGCGCTCGAGCCGAACGACGCGCTCGCCGTGACGTACGCCGCGGCGTTCGCCGAGGAGGTCCGTCTCGTGGGTCTGCCGACCGGCACGCCCGAGGACCGCACCGGCGAGCAGGGTGAGTTCGACGCCGAGAACCTCGGCGGTACCGCCGTCCCCGAAGGGAACGTGGGCTGATGTCCGCCACCGTCATCATCGGCTGCGCCGACCAGACCCTCGCCTACGACCTGCGCTCGCAGCTCTCCGAGATCGGCGACATCGAGGTGCTCGCGGTCGCGGAGTCCACGACCGAGCTGGTCGCCCGGGTGGTCGACCGCGAGCCGAACCTCGTGCTCGTCCACGACCGTCTCGGCCCCGAGCCGATGCAGCACGTCGTGCGCGAGATCAGCCTCCGCCGGCCCGCGAGCGTCTCGCTCGTCATCGCGGGGGACTCGGACCCGGAGGTCCTCGCGCAGGCGATGGACGCCGGCGCGCGCGGCGTGCTGTCGTACCCCTTCAGCTTCGCCGAGGTGCAGCAGCGCGTGGGCAACGCGCTGGACTGGTCGACGCGGCTGCAGGAGCTGCTGGTCGACAGGACGGACTCCGTCGGCGGGCACCGGGCGCTCGTCGTCGCGGTGTCGGGGGCCAAGGGCGGCGTCGGGGCCACGACGGTCGCGACGCACCTCGCGTGGGACGTGCGGCGGGAGATCCCCGACCACAAGGTGCTCGTGATGGACCTCGACCTCGAGAAGGGCGACGTCAGCTCGGTCGTCGAGGCGCGCCACCGGACGTCCGTCGCCGACCTCGCGAAGGTCTCGGACGACCTGTCGCTGCGGACCGTCGCCGACGCCGTGCACGTCCACGAGTCGGGGCTCCACCTGCTCCTGCCGCCCGAGGACGTGCGCGACACCGAGCACGTGACCCCGCAGGCCATCCGGCAGATCATCGGCCTGGTCCGCCAGCAGTACGACCTCGTCGTCGTCGACGTCGGCGCGCGGGTGACCCCCGTGCAGGCGTCCGTCGTCGAGATCGCGGACGAGGTCGTCGTGCTCACCACGCCCGATCTCGTGAGCATCCGCGGGCTGCGGCGCAACGTGGGCTGGTGGGAGCAGCTCGCGGTGCGCAAGCCGGACGGCGTGCACGTCGTGCTCAACCGCCACAGCCGTGCCGACGAGGTGCAGCCCGAGACGGTCGGGCGGCTCTCGCCCTCGCCGCTCGTCGACGTCGCCCTGCCCGACCAGGGCCGCAAGCTCGAGCAGGCCACCAACTCGCGGTCGCCCGAGTACGCGACCGACGCGGCGTGGTGGCAGGCGGTGCGTGGCGTGGGACGCGCGATCGGCGTCGGTCGCCGCGTCGCCGCCGAGCAGGAGGACGGCGCCGAGCCGCGCCGCACCCGTGCGCGGGGGCGGCGGGCCGCCGGCGGCGACGACGGCTCGGCGTCCATCGAGTTCATCTCGGTGCTGCCGTGGGTCGCGATCATGGCGGCGGTGCTCCTGCAGCTCGTGATGGTCGGCATGACGTTCGTCTGGACCGGCTACGCCGCGAGCGCCGCGGCCGACGCGACGGCCGTGCGCGAGAGCCCGGTCCAGGTCGCGCAGGCCGCGCGCGAGCGGGTGCCGAGCGCCATGCGCGACTCGGTCCGGGTCGCGAGCGACGTCGCCACCGGGCGCGTCTCCGTCACGACCAACGTGCCTCTGCTCGCGCCCGGCCTGATCCGCACGCCGTGGGAGATGACCATCGACCGGAACGTCGTGGTGGAGCCGTGACGGCCAGCGTCGCGCGGGTCCGTGCGCGGCTCGACGCCCGGCGCCGCGACGAGTCCGGCTCGGCGGCGATCGAGACCGTCGGGGCGGTCGTCGTGGTCGGCACCGTGCTGGTCGCGATCGTCCAGATGGTGTCGTTCATGATCGGCGTGCACGTGGCGCACCAGGCGGCGCGCGACGGTGCCCGTGCGCTGAGCCTGGGTCGCTCGGTCCCCGCGGCCGTCGCCGCGTCGGTCCCGGGCGACTCGACCTACCGCGTCTCGTACCCCGCGACGGACACGGTGCGTGTCGACGTCGTGGTCACGGGACCGATCTTCACGATGGACGTCGGCCGGGAGGTCGCGATGCCGAGGACGGGGTCATGAGCGACGGTTTCGCCGACTGGGGGCGCACGCCGCGCCAGGACGTGGTCGCGTCGACGGCGGTCGACGCCGCGCGCAACGACGTGGACGAGCAGCTCGTGGCGCAGTTCAAGCGTCAGCTTCTCGACGAGGTCGACCTGCACGAGCTCGGTCGCCTCGACGCCGGGCAGCGCCGGATCCGGCTCGAGCGGGTCGTGGCGCACCTCGTGTCCACCGAGGGCGTCATCCTCTCGACGCGCGAGCGGAACTCGCTGATCCGGCGCGTGGTCGACGAGTCGATCGGGCTCGGCGTGCTCGAGCCGCTGCTCGCGGACGACAGCGTGTCCGAGATCATGATCAACGGGCACGACACGATCTACGTCGAGCGTTTCGGCCGCATCGAACGCGTCTCGACGTCGTTCACGAGCGAGGAGCAGCTGCGTCAGACGATCGACCGGATCGTGTCGACCGTGAACCGGCGCGTCGACGAGTCGAGCCCCATGGTCGACGCGCGGCTGCCCGCCGACGAGCGCATGCCGCGCGGTGCGCGCGTGCACGTCGTGCTGCCGCCGCTCGCGCTCAACGGGCCGACGGTGACCATCCGTCTGTTCCCGCGGTCCTACGGCCTCGACGAGCTCATGCGGCGCGGCACGCTCGACGAGCAGACCGCGCAGCTGCTCGCGGCGTGCGTGCGGATGCGGGCCAACATCATCGTCTCGGGCGGGACGTCGTCCGGGAAGACGACGTTCCTCAACGCGCTGTCGGCGTTCATCCCCGGCCGGCAGCGGATCATCACGATCGAGGACGCGGCCGAGCTCTCGCTCGAGCAGGAGCACGTGGTGCGGCTCGAGACCCGCCCGGCCAACGTCGAGGGGCACGGCCAGGTGACGATCCGCGAGCTCGTCCGCAACGCGCTGCGCATGCGCCCCGACCGCATCATCGTCGGCGAGGTCCGCGGCGGCGAGGCGCTCGACATGCTGCAGGCCATGAACACCGGTCACGAGGGCTCGCTCGCGACCGTCCACGCCAACACCACGGTCGACGCGCTGATCCGGCTCGAGACCCTGGCGTCGATGAGCGACGTCGAGGTCCCGTTCCACGCGCTGCGCGACCAGGTGAACAACGCGGTGGACATCGTCGTGCAGCTGCTGCGCGGGTCGGACGGCACGCGTCGCGTCGTCGAGGTCGGCTACGTCACGTCGCGGCACCGCGAGGACTTCACGATCGTGCCCATCATGCGGTGGGACCCCGAGGCGCCCGGTCAGGGCGGGACGCGCGGCGCGTTCGTGCGCCACCCCCTGCCGCAGGTGCTGGTCGACCGGCTGCGGATCGCGGGCGAGCTCGCGGGCGGCGAGGCGGCGGACACGTGGGAGGAGGCGTCGTGACCCTCGTGCTCGTCCTGGCTCTCGTCTTCGCCGCGGCGGCGTTCTTCGTGGCCGGCGTCGCCCAGATCTCCACCGTGTCCTCGCGCCGTCGCGCGCTCCTGCAGGGCGTGGTCGACGACGCACGGCCGACGTGGCAGTCGCGCGTCGCGGCCTGGGACCGCTCGTTCGTCCGCACGCGGCTCGGGGCGTGGGCGCAGCGCCAGCTGCTGCTCGCGGGCGAGGAGCACCGCTCGCCCACGCTGGTCATCGGGGTCGCGTCGGCCGTCGGCCTGGTGCTCGCGTGGGTGCTCGCCGTGGGCCTGGCGCCCGTGTTCGCGCTCGCGGGCCTGGCCGGCGGTGTCGTGGCGATCCGCGCGTGGCTCGCGCGGGCCCGGGACCGGCGCAACGAGCAGTTCATCGCCCAGATGCCGGAGCTCGCGCGCGTGCTGTCGAACGCGACGAGCGCGGGCCTGTCCATCGCCTCCGCGATCGGCGTGGCGGGTCAGGAGCTGGCCGCCCCGGCGGGCGTCGAGCTGCAGCGCGTCGCGTCCCGGCTCCGCTTCGGCGGGAGCCTCGAGACCGCGATGCGCGAGATGGAGGAGCGGCTGCCGTCCCGCGAGGTGACGGTGCTGGTGTCGACGCTGCTCGTCTCGGCCCGCAGCGGCGGCTCGCTCGTGAGCGCGCTGCGCGACATCGCCGACACCCTCGACGACCGCAAGGAGATCCGCCGGGAGGTGAAGACGACGCTGGCGCAGTCCACCGTGACCGGCTACGTGGTCATCGGCATGGGCATCGGGATCCTCTTCCTGCTCAACACGATCCAGCCGGGGACGGTGGAGGCGATGACGCAGGCGTGGCCGGGCCGCATCGCGCTGATCGTCTCGGGCGGCCTGTTCTTCGCCGGCTTCGTGGCGATCCGACGGATGACGAGGTTCGACGGATGAACGCGGCCGTGGTGGGTGTCGTGGTGCCGCTCGTCGGTGCGCTGGCCGCCGTGCTGCTGGTCGTCGGCTACCGGCAGCTGCGCACCGACGCGCTCGACACCCTGTCGGTCGAGGACCTCGAGCTCCTGCGGGGCCAGCAGCGCCGTCGTGCGGAGGGCCACTCGCCGATCCAGGCGCTGGCCGACCGGATGGTGCCGGGGATGCGGCGACGCCTGGGCGCGCGACGCGTCGACGCGCTGCAGCGCCGGATCGACGAGGCGGGGCGTCCCGACGGCCTGACGGTCGACGGCTTCCTGTCCCGCGTCGCGTGGTGGCTCGTGCTCGTCCTGCCGGTCGCCCTGCTCGTCCTCGTGCAGGGGTACGCGCTCCTCGCGGTCCTCGTGCTGGCCGTCCCGGTGTTCATCCCGCTCGGTCGTCTCGACCGGGCGCGTCGCGTGCGTCGCGAGCGCATGGACCGCGACCTGCCGGACTTCCTCGACGTCCTGGCCGTCACGGTGCTGGCCGGCGTCAACTTCCGGCAGGCGCTGTGGCGCGTGTCGGAGCAGTTCGCCGGGCCGCTCGCGGACGAGGTGCAGCTGACGCTCCACCAGATCGCGAACGGCGCGTCGGTGCGCGAGGGCTTCACCGACCTGCGGCGCCGGTCCGCGTCCGAGCCCGTCGGCCAGTTCGTCTCGGCTCTGCTGCAGTCGCAGGAGCTCGGCGCGCCGCTCGCCGAGTCCCTCCGGCAGATCGCGGTCGACATGCGGCGCGACTCGGGCCAGCGTCGCCGCCAGGCGGCGGCGCGGACCGCGCCGAAGGTCACGATGACGACCACGGTGCTGCTCGTGCCCGCGTCGCTCATCCTGCTGCTGACCGGGATCGTGCTCGGCTCGGGCTTCGACTTCGGCGCGCTGCTCGGGAGCCTGTGATGGCGCATCCCGAACGGGACTTCTCGGGCCGGGTCGTCGGGGCTGCGCTGGTGCTGCGCCTCGTCGCGATCATGGTGGCGCTGTTCGGTCTGCTGGGGGAGATGCTCACGGGCCCGCTGCTGTCGTGCGTGCTGCTGCTGAGCATCTCGACGTTCGCGATGCTGAGCTACCGACGCGTGATCGGCCTCGTCATGCGGCACCCGATCACGCTCGTGGCCGACATGCTCGTCAACCTCGCGGTCGTGTGGGTGCTGGGCGTGGAGTCGCCCCTGGTGCTGGCGACGTTCCCGCTCGCGCTGATCATCGGCGTCCTGGTCGAGCGTCGCACCGCGATCGGCGCGGGCGTCGTGCTGTGCGCGGGCTACTTCCTCGTCGCGCTGACCTCGCCCGTCCAGCCGGAGTCGCGCGGGTTCATGACGGCCGTGGGCGTCCCGGTGCTGTACGTGTCGCTCCTGGCGATCGGCGTGTCGGTCCGCTCGGCGCACCTCGCGCAGGTCGCGGTGCTGCGGGCGCTGGGCGCGGCCCAGCGCGACGCGGCGGCGGCCGACGAGCGCGCCCGGCTCGCGCGCGAGATGCACGACTCGGTCGGCAAGTCGCTGCACGGGCTGGCCCTCGGGGCGCAGGGGCTGGTCGCGTGGATCGACCGCGACGTCGCGACCGCGCGTGCGCAGGCGCAGGCGCTCGCCGACGGCGCCGAGCAGGCGGCGCGCGAGGCGCGCACGCTGCTCGTGCGCATGCGCCGCGACGAGCCGGACCGTGCGCTCGTCGAGGTGCTGTCCGACATGTGCGTCGGCTGGCAGGCCCAGACCGGCGTCCGGTGCTCGTTCCAGGCGCACGAGGCCGTGGACCTGCCCGGACCGGTGCGCTACGAGGCGCTGGCGATCGTCGGCGAGGCGCTCGAGAACGTCGTGCGGCACGCCGACGCGTCGTGCGTGCGCGTCGCGCTCGAGCGCGACGGCGCCGACGTCCGCCTCTCGGTGCGGGACGACGGCGTCGGCTACGACCCGGGTGACGCGCCGCCGGCGGGGCACTTCGGCGTCGTGGGCATGCACGAGCGCGCCGAGAGCGTCGGGGCGCGGCTCGTGGTGGAGTCACGACCGGGCGAGGGCACGGCCGTCGTGGTGACGTGGTCGCCCGACGCGGCGGCGCCGGCGGCCGACGTGGTGGGATCGACGAGCAGGGGAGGGCCGGCGTGAGCGGTGAGGTGAGCGTCGTCGTCGTGGACGACAACGCGGTCATCCGGATGGGGCTGCGCAGCCTCGTCGACGCCGCGCCGACCATGCGGGTCGTGGGCGAGGCGGGCGACGGCGAGGAGGCCGTGCGCGTGGTCCGCGAGCTGGTGCCGGACGTCGTGCTCCTGGACGTGCGGATGCCGCGTCGCGACGGCGTGCAGGTCGCCGCGGAGGTGCGGGCGTGGAGCAAGGTCCTCATGCTCACCTACTCGGACGCGCCCGAGGTCGTGCGTGCGGCCGTCGAGGCGGGCGCGAGCGGCTACCTCGTGCACGGCCGGTTCGACGCGCACGAGCTCGAGCGCACGGTGCTGGCCGTCGCGCAGGGCTCTCTCGTGCTGTCGCAGGTCGCGGCCGACGCGATGCGGCGTGCGTGGCAGCCCGCCGTCGAGGCGGCGGCACCGGTGCGGCCCGACGCGGGCCTCTCGGCCCGCGAGCTCGAGGTCATGGAGCTCGTGGCCGCGGGGCGCACCAACGGCGAGATCGCGCGCGAGTGCTTCCTGTCGGAGAAGACCGTGAAGAACCACATCAACCACATCTTCGCGAAGCTGGGCGTCCGCACGCGGGCCGAGGCCGTGTCGGTGTGGCTCGGCGGGGCCACGAACCCAACGCCGACGAGGTCCTGATTGGGCCCGAGGTTGGGCCCAGGGACCCGTCGCCCCCGAGGGATCATCCGTAGTTTTGTGGCCATCAGGACACGACCGGCTCACCGCCGGTGACCGACACGGCCGGGCGGCGCCCGGCGGGACGAGGAGAGAACCATGACCCGCAAGCTCGTGGACGCCAAGGTGCGACTCCAGAAGGCCATCGAGCGCCGGATCGGCGACCCGGAGGCCGGCCAGGGCATGCTCGAGTACGTCGGCATCCTCGTGATCGCCGCCGTGCTGATCGTCGCCGTCCTCGCGGCGCTCGACGTCATCAACCCGGCCCAGATCGTCAACGACCGGGCCACGGAGATCCGGGACGCCCTCAGCAAGTGACCCGTCGCGACGAGCCCGCGGTGCCGCACGGCACCGCGGGCTCGCCGTGCTTCCCGGGCGGGGTCGTGGTGGAGACGAGGAGGAGGATCGCGGTGCGGTCACGGTGCGGGGTGCCCCACGGACGACGCCGGGCGACGCGGCTCGCCCGCGCGGCGTCGGCGCTGCGACGCCGACACGGGTCTGACGACGGCATGGCCGTGTCCGGCCTCACGCTCGTCGTCGCGCTGGTCGCGCTCGTGCTGCTCATGCTCGTCGTGGTCCCGATCATGCGCCTCACGACCAACTCGGACCAGGCCGACGACGCGGCCGACGCGGCGGCCCTGGCCGCCGCGCAGCGCGTGCGCACGCTCGCGCTCGCGTCCGTGGGCGGCCTGCGCGTCGGCGACGACCTCGCGTCCGCGCTGCCGGTCTCGGCGGGCATCGAGCAGGCCGCCACCTACGCGTCGCGCAACGGCGCCGACCTCGTGCCCGGCAGCTACGCGCTCGACCTGTCGCGCGGCCGCGTCGATCTCGAGGTCGCCCTGCGTGACGCGGGCGAGGTCGTCGACGACGACGTGCGCACCCGGCGCACCGGCGCCGCCGAGGTCGGGCTGCGGCTGGCGTCGTGCCGTCTCGGGGAGCGTCGCGAGATCATCGGCTACGAGCCCGTGCCCACGCCGGAACCGACCCCCGAGCCCACGCCGGACCCGGACGCGACGCCGACGCCGACCCCCACGCCGACGCCGACCCCCACGCCCGTGCCGATCTGGGGCAGCAGCTACCGCTTCGAGTGCGACGGCTACACGGGCGCGTGGGACCGGGACCGCGGCGACGTGCTCGAGGCCGCCCGCGCCTGGCTCGACCGGCAGCTGCAGCCGCGGCTCGTGCGATGATGTCGGACCTGTCGGGACCGATCGGACACCGTCCACCGAGGAGGACACAGTGCAGCTGACCGCCCGTCACCGCAGCGCCGGGGTGGCCGTCGCCACCTGCGCCGTGCTGCTGCTGACAGCCGCCGCCCCGTCGGGGCCCGCGGGGTCCGGCACGCCCTCGGGCGTCGTCGACGTCGACGGCGTCGAGGTCCCGGTCCTCGGCACGTTCGCCCGCAGGTCCGGCGGCGAGGGCGACGGCCGCCTCGTGCGCGGCGCCGTGCACGGCGTCCAGCGCGTCGACGGCGGCACGGTCCTCTACGCGTCGATGGGCGTGCCTGCGGACGCACCCGGCGGCTTCAGCGCCGCCTCGTTCTTCCGGGACACCGGCCGCGGGTACCCGATCGACGCGCTGTCGCAGCTCTACCTGGTCGACCGCGTGGGGCTGAAGGTGTACCGCGTCCTGGTCGACGGATCGACCGTGTACACGACCCCCAAGCCCGACGCCCGCGTCGACAAGGGCGAGGTCCGCGTGATGTGGGCGGCCTTCCCGGAGCTGCCGGCGTCCGTGACGGAGGTCGACGTCGTGCTGGGCGACACCAACGCCGTGGTCGCGCGCGTGCCCGTCTCCGACGGCCGCCTCGAGCCGACGTCCGACGAGGCGGCGCCGCGACCGGGCACCGGGTGGCCGTCCGTGCCCGGTGCCGACGTCCTCGCGGCGGCGGACCCCGCGGCGTCGACCTTCGACCTGTTCCGGCGCACCGAGTCGGCCGACCAGGTCGTCGCGACGGCGGAGTCGACGCAGGAGGTCGACACGACGCTCGACGCCAACGTGCTGTTCGACAAGTCCTCCGCGACCCTCACCCCCGCGGCGCAGGACGCGCTCGCGGGCGTCGCGGCGGACATCGCCGCCCGCGGCACGGGCGAGGTCGTCGTCACGGGGCACACGGACTCCGACGGCTCGTCGAGCTCGAACCAGACGCTGTCCGAGCAGCGCGCCGCCGCCGTGGTCGCGGCGCTGCAGCCGGCCGCGGGCGGGGCCGTGACGTTCTCGGCGGTCGGCCGCGGCGAGGACGAGCCCGTGGCACCGAACGACACCCCGGAGAACATGCAGCTCAACCGCCGGGTCACCGTCCACTACGCGATCGGAGCAGGTTCGTGAGGCGCGTCCGCAGCATCACCGTCCTGGCGGCGTCGGCGCTCGTGCTCGCGGGGTGCACCTCGGGGGACGAGCCGGAGCCGGGGCACAGCCCGCAGGGGTCGACGACGCCGTCGGCGCAGGCCGACTCCTGGACCGTCGACTCCCTGGGTGACGCCCTGCTGGACCCGAGCGTCCTGGACGCGAAGCCCGTCGCGAGCGTCAGCGGCACCGTGACCTCCGAGAAGGGTGACTGGGACGTGCAGGTCGACGTGCTCGGCGTGCAGGCCGACGCCGACGGCACCGACCTGACCTACGTGCTGCGCTCGACGGACGGGTCCACGACCGAGGTCGACCGGCGCCCGTGGGGCGACGGGCGCGACATCTGGAACGACACCCGGTCCATCGTCCTCGTCGCACCCGGCGGCGAGCGGTTGCTGCCCTACACGGGGTACATCTCGTCGCGCGAGGGTGCCGACGACTTCTGCGCGTGCGGCATGATGCCGCGGTCGGTGGGCGAGGGCGACCTCATGGGGGCCCTGCTGCCGCCGTTGCCCGCGGGGACGACGACCGTGACGCTCGAGCTCCCCGGGCTCGAGCCGCTCGCGGACGTCCCCGTCACCTGGCGCTGAGCTCTCGCGTGGTGCACCCGGTACCGGGTGCACCACGCCGGACGGCCCCGTCGCCGGGAAGGGCGGGTCAGCGTGCGGCGTCGGGGCGGCGGGTCGCGCGCAACGACACGAGCGCCCACAGCGCGGCGATGCCGGCGGCGGCGAAGAACGCGACGGCCGAGCCGCGCTCGAGCCCCGGGCGCACGTCGTCCGACACGAGCACCTCGGTCAGTCCCTCGCCGTCGCACGTGACGGTGCCCCGACGCACGTGCGCGACGCGGGCGAGGTACGTCAGCTCGCGGCCGTCGACCGTGGTCGTGGCGTACGCCGCGCGCGACGCGTCGGGCCCGGCGGGCAGCGGGCCGTCGAACGCCGGGGCGTCGCTCAGGGTGCAGGTGACGCCGTCGGGCCCGCCGGGGAGGTCGGGCGCCCACAGCACCATCGTCGGGAGGCCGTCGAACGGGATCCCCACGCCGGGTGCCCAGCTCCCGTCCCACAGCCGGGGCGGTGCGTCGGCTCGCGTGAGGTACGACAGGCCGGCGACGAGGAAGAGGACGACGCCGAGGCACGCCGCGTAGCCCGAGCGGCGAACCGCACGCCGCAGGGCGCTGCCGGCCGTCATCCCGCGGGGCGCCACGTCGCCAGGACGTCGTGCATCTGCAGCTCGTCGAACAGGTCGAGCGGCGCGAACACGCCCACCACGACCTGCGAGCCGTCGGCGAGGTCGGCGTAGACCCACTCGGCGCGGTGCTCGACGGCGGTCCCCCCGACGCGGACGCCCTGGAGGTACGTCAGGTACGTCGCCGCCTCGGCACCCGGCCACGCCAGCCCGGCCGACGCGTCGTCCTGGACGCTGTGCTGCGCGCGCGCCGCGCTGAGCGCGGCCGCCGCGGTGTCGGCGGGCGCACGCGTGGGCGCGGGATCGCGCACGACCGTGATCGCTGCGCGCTCGCCGTCCTGGTCGCCGTACCGCACGATCCAGCTCCCGTCGGGCGCGTCCGTCGCAGCGGGCTCCTGCACCACGGCGAAGCCGTCGGGGACGTCGAGGGTCACGGCGCCGAGCTCGATCCGCGACCACCCTGCCGGGGCGTCGGCCAGCGGCGTGAGCGGTGCGGCGGGCCCCGTGGGGTCCTCGGAGGCGGACGTGGCGCGGGGCGTCGACGGCGCGGCGGCGTCGTCGGCGGTGCTGCACGCCGCGAGCGCGAGCACGCCGACGAGCATCAGTGCGGCCCCGGTGCGGGCGATCCTCATGGCCGTGCTCCTCCTCGGGATCTCGCACGCCGAGCCGGACGAGCGGCGGGAACGCGACATTACTGGCAACCCGCGCGCGTGACGAAATCCTGCCCGTTCCAGTACTGGTAGCCGGTGCCGAGGCGCTCGGTCTCCTCGTACGAGCCCGACAGGCCCGCCTCGAGGACCCACTTGGCGTCGAGGGTGCCGCCGCGCTCGACCTTCTTCTCCATCGTGTACTGCTGCGTCCAGTAGTACCCGCGGTCCTTCGCCGCCTGGGTCATGCTCGAGAAGCTGTCGCCGAGCCCGAACGTCGTGTCGGGCGTGCCGAACCCCATGGTCGAGTCGTTCACGCCCTCGACCCAGATCCCGAGGCCGTCCGCGATGCGCGCGGCGAGCTCGCGGTCCGCGGCGGTCTCGAGCGGCATCTGCACGCGCGTCTCGGTGTACTCGGGGAGGCTCAGCGGGTCGCTCGACACCTCGCCGGCGTCGGCGTGCCCCATGCCGATCGTCACGGTGCGCAGCGCGACGGGCCTGCCCTGGGCGTCGCGGTCGACCTCGATCGCGGCGCTGCCGGCGTACGACGCGGTCGCGACCGCGTAGTCGTCCATCGACTCCGGGTCGTACCGGTCGGTGCCCGTCGGGAACGCGGCCATCGCGCCGCCCTCGGACGACGCCGTCCAGATGTCGGTGCGCGTCCCGTCGGCGCGCTCGATCCAGCCGGCGTACACGCCGCCCTGGACCGCCGCCTCGGCGGGCGCGACGCCGAGCAGCACGTTCGCCGAGGCCTCGCCCTCGATGCCCGCGGAGTGGAAGGTCTCGACGGGTCGGACGCGCTCCTCGTCCGACGTCCCGAACCAGCTGTCGAACAGGTCGCGCACGACGTTGCCGTCCCCGACGATGCCGGACTTCACGTCGTTCGCCATCTGCGCGGACAGGATGCGGTCCGCCTCGGCGCGGTCCCGCGCCAGGAAGACCTCGGCGTCGGAGCCGACCCCCGTCACCGCGGCGCCGGCCGACGCGCTCGCGCCGTAACGGCGGTCGCCGTCGCGCCACGACACGTCGAAGCCGACGCCGACCTCGGCGCCGACGCCCACCTGGGAGCCGCGCGTGAGGCGGAACGTCCCGTCGCCGAGCTGCTCGATGACCCAGCTCCCGCCCCCGTCGAGCTGGACGCCGACAGCGATCGAGCCCTCCCACCCGGCGCCCTCCGCGACGTACACGCACTGCTCGGGCGGTACGTAGTCCGCGGGGGAGCGGCCGCCCTCGTCGCCGCAGCCCCCGCCGTCCCCGCCCGAGAACGCGTCGGCGACCTGGCAGGCGAGCGTCCGCGCACGTCCGCCCGCGTCGATCGACGGGATCGCGACGAGCACGGCGCCGACGAGCAGCGCGGCGACGGTGAGCACGCCGAGGTACTCGAGCGTCCCCGCGCCGTCGTCGCGTCCGAGGTCCCGGCGGACGGCCAGACCCGCCACGGGCGCGCGGCCCCCCGCCTGCGCGCGCCCGGCGCTCACCGGGCGTCCCCGTGCGCGGCGTACGTGGCCCGCACGCGTCGCTCGGCCGGTGCGCTCGCGACCAGCGCGGCGGCGCCGCCCACGACGAGCCACGCCAGGAGGTCGAGGAGCATCGTCTCCGTGCCGGCGTCGGCCACGAGCTGCCCGAGGTAGGTGTGCCCGCCCCACGTGGTCGGGGTCGCCGCGTAGCCCAGCACGAGACCGAGGCCGGCGGCGGACCGCAGCTGCGCCCGGGTCGCGCTGAGCACGCGGGTCCGCACCGCGGACCAGCAGGCGAGCAGCAGCGTGACCGTGACGAGGATCGCGCGCATCACGAGCCCCGCGCGGACGTCGAGCGTCTGCTCGCCGACGTACAGCGCGGCGAACGTCGCGAGCACCGCTCCGAGCGCCGTGGTCAGCGCCACCTGGGCGACGAGGGCGAGTCGCATCGTGCGTCCTTCCGCCGAGACGTCCGTGGGGCGGGCCGCGCCCACGGTCCGCCGGACGCTACCGAGGTGACGCGCCCGCGGATGGGCCCGCGTACCCAACCTCGGGCCTGGCGTCGCCGCTCGCAGCGCCGCGCCGGCCACGGTCGGCTGGGCCCCGGGCACCATGCCGGGACCCGGACGGTGGGCCCCGCGACGAGCCCACGGGCCCGTGCCGCACGAGAGCGGCCGGGGTAGCGTCTGCGCAGCACGATCCGGGTGGAAGACGCTAAAGGAGACGCGCCGTGACCAGGCACGACAGGCAGCAGGAGCGGCCGCTCGCGGCCGTGGCCCGCGGTGACGACAGCGGCGTCGGGATGCTCGAGTACGTCGGGATCGTGGTCGTGGCGGCGCTCCTCATCGTGGTGACCGTCGCCGGCGCGTCGTCGATCTCGCCCTTCGCCGGCTCGGCCGCGTGCCGGGTCGCGGCGGCGCTCGAGGGCTCGGCCGGGTCGTGCGACACGCCGCAGCAGACGGCCGACGGCGCCGACGACATGGACTACCACCCCGGCGTGTGCATGCTGGCGCAGACGTCCGAGAAGTACTCGGCCGAGGTCAAGATCTGGTTCTTCAAGCTGAGCGACAGCTCGGGCTTCATCGTCCAGGAGTTCTCGGACGGCACGGTGCGCGCGACGCTCACGGACGGCGCCGGCGTCGGGGCCAGCGCCTCGATCGGCTCCAAGACGTTCGACGCGGGTAAGCTCGGCGACGGCGACAACGCCGGCGTGGACGTCAGCCTGGGCGGCGACCTCAAGTTCGAGTACGGCTCGACGTGGAGCTTCGACTCGGCCGACCAGTGGAACTCGATGAAGGGCCAGCTCGACGACTACCTGATGCAGCAGCAGCAGCTCCAGGGCCAGGGGGCCGCGGGCTACTCGATCTACCTGTGGCTGACCGACGGCTGGGTCGACGCGCCGAAGGACCCGAGCGTCACGTACAGCAAGATCTCGCTCGAGGCCGCGCTGAAGGCGAGCGCCGGCACGCGCATCCCGGGCACGAGCAAGGACGCCGACGGCAACGACAAGCTCATCGACCCCAAGCTCGGCGTCAACGGCTCGCTCAGCGCGGGCGGCTCGGTGATCGTCATGAACGACAAGGACGCGGGTACCAAGAGCTACACCTACGAGCTGTCGGGCAAGGGCACGCTCGGGGGGAGCATGGTCGTGGGCCACGCGACCGGCGAGGGCGCCGTCACGGGAGCCTTCACGACGACGTACGACAAGGACGGCAACCTCGCGCAGATCGCGTTCAAGTCGTCCTACGAGGTCGGGGGCAGCGCGAGCTTCGGCAACTCGACGTTCAAGTCAGCCAACGGCAGCCTCAAGGAGGGTGAGACCCGTTCGGTCGTGACGACCACCAAGCTCGACGTCACCGACGAGAACCGCGCCATGGTCCAGGAGTGGATCGACGGCAACGCCGCGGGGCAGACGTTCACGCTGCCGTTCGCCGCGATGGTGCCCGAGAAGCCGTCGGACGACCCGTTCATGCAGCTCATGTACGAGCAGGCGAAGCTCAGCCAGGTGACGTACCACAACGTCAAGGACTCGTGGGAGTTCGGCGCCGCCGTCAAGAAGGGCTGGGAGTTCGGCTTCAACATCAGCGCGGAGGAGGCCACGGCGACCAAGGTCGACGCGTCGTTCCTCGGCGCGCCGACGCAGGACGGCAGCCGCCAGCTCGTCGACGACACGCTGTGCGGCTGAGCCGCGCGACCAGGGAGGGAGTGGGAACGGTGCGACGGATCATCTGGGCCTGGGTCGCGGGGACCGCGGGGTACGTGGTGCTGCTGGCGCTCGGCGCGATCGGCGTCGGGATCCTGTCCGTGCGGGCGGGTGAGCCGGTCGGCGCGTGGGCGCTGCTCGTGCTGCCGCCCCTGCTCGCCGCGGCGACGGCCGTGCTCGTGGCGGGGCGAACCCCTGAGCGGCCGCCCTGGTGGCGTGGGCTGCTCGCGGTCGTGGTCCCGGCCGCCGCGGCCG
>JAEYNO010000103.1 GCA_023412515.1 Actinomycetes bacterium | reverse complement strand
GACCACGGGTACCCGGCGGCGCGCAGCGCGGCGCCCGTGCGGCGCAGCAGCGCGTCGGCGGGGCAGCGCAGCAGCTGCCGGCCGCCGCGCCCCAGCACCACGAGGTCGTCGCCGTCGGCGTGCACGTGCTCGACGGCGGCGCGCGGCACGAACCGCTCGTGGCCGTGCCGTGCCACGCCGATGCCGTCGGCCGACACCTCGACGACCCCGACGTCCTGCCGCCAGCGCTCCCAGCACCACGCCCCGGCGGCACCGCCGAGCACCGCGACGACCCCCACCTCCGGCGCGGCGGGTGCGCCCAGCAGCAGGTCGCGCAGCCACGGCAGGGGCACCAGCGTGCCGTCGGCCCACACGACCAGCGGCTCGAGGACGCCGCCGAGGCCCGCGCCGAGCACCAGCCCGACGCCCGTGAGCACGGCCAGGGCGCGCCCGCCCAGGGCGACGGCCGTCACGGCGCCGGCGTCGTCCGTCGACCCGTGGGCCGCCGCGACCGGGACGCGGTGCGACGACACGCCTCCCCATCGGTCACGACGTCACGGAACGAAGGGACGGCGGGCGCCCGTGTCGGCGCCCCCTCGTAGGGTGGGCGCCGTGCCCGAGGGTCACACCGTCCACCGCGTCGCCCGTCAGCTCTCGCTCGACCTCGTCGGGCGGCCGCTCGCCGTCTCGTCCCCGCAGGGTCGCTTCGCCGCCGGCGCGGCCCGGCTCGACGGCCGCACCATGACGCGCGCGTCGGCCGTCGGCAAGCAGCTGTTCTGCGCGTTCGGCGACGACGCCGTGCTGCGGGTCCACCTCGGCCTGTACGGCGCGTGGGACCTCTACGGCGACGTCAGCCCGCTCGGCGACGGCGAGCGCGTGCGCGGCAGCCTGGGCGCGCCGCGCGTGCGTCCCGGCGCCGCGATGGACGCCCAGCCCTCGACCCGTCGCCTGCGCATGGGCGAGGACGAGACCGAGCACGCGGCCGACGACGGCCTGCAGTGGCCGCCGCCGCCGCTGGGTCAGGTGCGCGTGCGGCTCGACTCGGGGTCCGTCGTCGCCGACCTGCGCGGACCGTCCGCGTGCGAGGTGCTCACCGCCGACGAGGCCGCGCTCGTGCGCGCCCGGCTCGGCCCCGACCCGCAGGAGGTCGACGACCTCGACGCCGCCGGCGACGTGGTCGTCGAGCGCGTGACGCGACGGAACGTCCCGGTCGGTCAGCTGCTCATGGACCAGGCGGTCGTCGCGGGCATCGGCAACATCTACCGCGCCGAGCTGCTGTTCCGGGCGCGGCTCGATCCGTGGACGCCGGGCCGGCGCGTGCCGCCCGACACCGTCCGCGCGCTGTGGCGGGACTGGGCCGTGCTGCTCGCCGACGGCATCCGCGACGGCGTCATGCTCACGCGCGAGGACCTCGACGCAGCCGGTCGTGAGCAGGCCCGGCACGACCCGACGGCGCGGCACTGGGTGTACGGGCGCGGCGGGCTGCCGTGCCGCGTGTGCGGCACGCCGGTGGTCGTCGAGGAGATGGCGGCGCGCAAGCTGTACCGCTGCCCCGCCTGCCAGGTCTGAGCGCGGGCCGCGGGGCGCGGGTCGTCAGGCGTGGCCGTTCGCCGCGGCGTCGTCGTCCAGGTCGTGGTCGGCGTCGTCCGGGTGGTCGTCGATCGCCCCGCCCACCGGGTACGGCGCCGTGCGCTCGCCGACGGGCACCTCGGCCGCGAGCGTGTTGGCCCGCGTCGCGAGCGGGCACGCCCACGCCGGGTCGTAGGCGCACGACGGCGCGTACGCGAAGTTCAGGTCGACGACGAGCCGCCCCACGTGGTCGGTGCCGAGGTCCGCACCCTTGATGGTGTCGAGCACGTAGCGGCCCCCGCCGTACGTCACCGTGCCCGCGAGCGCGTCGCGGACCGGCAGGAACAGCCCGCCGGCGTACCCGCGCACCGACCAGAGCGTCAGCCGCCCGAGGTCCCCCAGCTCGACCACGCCGATGCGGTCGAACCCGACGACGCCGTCGGTGCCCGTCGCGACGTCGAGACGCTGCTGGCCCGCGCGCTCCACCTCGACCTCGAACCGGTACGCCGGGTCGTACGGCGCGACGTCGAGCCCGTCGAAGACGGCCCGCGCGTCGGCCGTCAGCGGCGACGCCGGGTGGTAGGCGAACAGCTCGTCGCGCTGCTGCACCCACACGGCGTGCGCACCGGCGGGGTCGTCGACCGCGAGCGCGCGGACCTGCGCGTACGTCTGCGACGTGCGACGGCGCCAGTCGGCGACGTCGAGGGCTGCGGTCAGGGGCGTGGCGTCGTGCACGTGTCCAACCGTCGCAAGCGCGGGCCGCTCGCGCACGCCGAACGCGCGCGGGCCGACGCCGTTCACCCGCCCGCCCGCCGCGGCCCCTCCCGGCGGGGCGTGCGAGGCTGACGGCATGGATCTGCGCATCTTCACCGAGCCCCAACAGGGCGCCAGCTACGACGACCTCCTCGCGGTCGCGCGTGCCACCGAGGACCTCGGCTTCGACGCCTTCTTCCGTTCCGACCACTACCTGGTGATGGGTGACGGCGACGGCCTGCCCGGCCCCACGGACGCGTGGACCACGCTCGCGGGCCTCGCGCGCGAGACCAGCCGCATCCGGCTCGGGACGCTGGTGTCGGCCGCCACCTTCCGGTACCCGGGCGTGCTCGCGATCCAGGTCGCGCAGGTCGACCAGATGTCCGGCGGCCGCGTCGAGCTCGGCCTGGGGGCGGGCTGGTTCGCGGCCGAGCACGCCGCGTACGGCATCCCGTTCCCCGAGAAGCGGTTCGGCCTGCTCACCGAGCAGCTCGAGATCGTCTCGGGCCTGTGGGGCACGCCCGTGGGGGAGACCTTCAGCCACGCGGGCGAGCACTACACGCTGACGGACTCGCCGGCGCTGCCGAAGCCCGTGCAGCGCTCGCCGCTCGACGCGTCGCGCGCGGGCGTGCCGATCATCGTCGGCGGCGGCGGCCCGACGCGCACACCGCGCCTGGCCGCGCGGTTCGCGGCCGAGTACAACCAGTCGTTCCCCGAGGTCGCGGGCGTCCCGGCGCGCATCGCGCGGATCAACGAGGCGTGCGTCGAGATCGGCCGCGACCCGGCCACGCTCGTGCAGTCGGTCGCACTCGTGATGTGCGTCGGGCGGGACGAGGCCGAGCTCGCGCGCCGCGCCGCGGCGATCGGGCGGGAGGTGCCCGAGCTGCGCGAGCACGGCATCGCGGGCACGCCGGGCGAGGCCGTCGAGCGGCTCACGTGGCTCGCCGAGCAGGGCGTGCAGCGCGTGTACCTGCAGGTCCTCGACCTCGCGGACCTCGAGCACCTGCAGCTCGTCGCCGACGAGGTCGCGCCGCACCTGCCGCGCTGACCTCGTGCGCGGACGTCAGTCCGCGGCGGCGGTCCGGGCGACGACGACGTCGTCCGGACCGCCGTGCGTCGCCGTCGTCGCGTCACCGTCGGACGCGCGGGCCGCGCGGCCCGGCGGACGCAGCAGGTGCGCGACCGCGACCACGAGCAGCACGACGAGCGTGACGTTGCGCGCCGCCAGGACGAGCGTCGCGAACGGCCACCCGGACACCACGTCGCCGTACCACCACGGGTAGACCCACTGGGTCGCGGCGGCGACGCCCAGCAGCGTCACCGCGGTGCGCCGCCACGACGGGCGCCCGAGCGCGAGCGCGACCGCGACCGACGGCGCGAGCCACGACTGGAACTGCGGGCTGCCGACCTTGTTCGCGACGACCAGCGTCAGCGCCAGGACGAACGCGCCGCGCAGCACGAAGTCGCCCCGCAGCACGTCGTCCGACCAGAACCGGTCGCCGTCGCGGCGGCGGCACCACCACAGCAGCGCGGTCACGGCGAGCACGCCGACCACGAGCACCGCGCCGAGGGCGTCCGCCGTGGCCTGCGTGCCGGGGCCGTCGATCTCCCAGGTCACCAGGCCCCGGTTGAAGACGTGCTCGACGCGCGTCGTGAACAGCCCCGCGACGAGCCAGGGCGTGGCCGCGACGGCCTCGAGCTGCAGGCCGCGCGCGTCCTGCTCGAGCACGAACGACGCGACCTCGTCGCCGCCGCCGAGCACGGCGACCGTGCCCACCACGAGCGCGCACACCGCGGCGCCCGGCAGCACGACCTGCCGCCAGGGGCGTCGGGTCGCGAGCAGCAGCGGCAGCACGGCGGCGCCGGGGGCGACCTTGACCCACGCGCCCAGCGTGAGCAGCGCGGTCGACGTGCGCGGATGGGTCAGCGCGACCAGCAGGGCGACCAGGGTCACGGGTGCGGCGACCGCGTCGAGCCGGCCGATGGCGACGGGGCCGAGCAGCACGAGGAACGCGAGCCACCACGCCGCCGCGACGTGGCCGCCGCGGCGGCGCAGCAGCAGCGCGACCGCGACGGCGTCGAGCGCGGTGACCAGCGCGCACCACGCGAGCGCGTACGGCGCGTCCGGCGTCACGCCCCCGACGCCGGCCGCGAGCATCGGCAGCAGCGCCGCCGCCGGGTACACCCAGGGCACGTCGAGCACGGGCCACACGCCGGAGGTCAGGCCCGTCTCGACCCAGCGGCGGTACAGGTCGACGTCGCCGAACGACGCGCGCGCCAGCAGCACGGTGCCCAGGTACGTCAGCCACGCGTGGGCGAGCACGAAGGCCAGCCACACGAGGGGTGTGCGGACGCGCGTCGGTACGACGGGTGTGCTCAGGGCGGGCCTCCGTGGTCGACGGCGGGTGAGGCGGCGTCAGGGTACGGGACGCGCGTGCGACCCCGGGCCGCGTGCGTGCGCACTCGGCGCCCCGGCACGGCGGCGGTCGGGCGCGCGGGCGGACCTCAGGCCGTGCGGTGCGGCGGGACCGTCGTCGGGGCGCCGTGCAGGCCGCCGGGTGCGGGCGGGAAGCCGGGCGTGGCCTCGGCCGGGTCGACGTCCTCGTGCTCGTCGGGGGCCGGCTCTGCCGTCGGTGCGGTGGCGACGACCGGGTCCGGCACGCCGTCGGTGCGCGCCGCGGCCTCGTCGTCGAGCGGCTCGTCGGGGCTCGTGGGGACGGACATGGTCGGTCTCCTTCCGTGGTCCGGCAGCGGGACCTCCACCGTCCCACGGGGGGTCGCGCGCCGCGCGGCGACGTGCGCCCGCGCGCCGCGACGGTCGTCCCGGACGCCGGGTCCGCGGGGTCGCTACCCTCACGTCGGCGGTGACGGCGAGAGGCGGAGGCATGAGCAGCTGGGGCTGGACGACGCACGGGGACGGGCGCACGGTCGCCCCGGGCGAGGTGGTGGCGCCCGACGAGCGCCTGGCGTGGGGCCGCACGATCGGCATCGGCATGCAGCACGTCGTCGCGATGTTCGGTGCGACGTTCCTCGTGCCGCTCCTGACGGGCTTCTCGCCGCAGACGACGCTGTTCTTCTCGGCGCTCGGCACGGCGGTGTTCCTGCTGCTCACGCGCAACAAGCTGCCCAGCTACCTGGGCTCGAGCTTCGCGTTCATCGCGCCGGTCGGCGCCGCGACGGCGGCGGGCGGCCAGTCGGTCGCGGTGGGCGGGATCCTCGTCACCGGGCTCGCGCTCCTGGTCGTGGGCGTGGTCGCGCACGTCGCGGGCACGCGGTGGATCGACGCGCTCATGCCCCCGGTGGTGACGGGCACCATCGTCGCGCTCATCGGCTTCAACCTCGCGCCGGCCGCGTGGGGCTCGTGCCAGGACGACGGCTCGTGCTCGGGCTTCCGCGCCGCACCGGTGACGGCCACGGTCACGCTGCTCGCGATCATCCTCGCGACCGTGCTGTTCCGCGGGATCCTCGGGCGGCTGTCGATCCTCGTGGGCGTGCTCGTGGGCTACGCGGTCGCGCTCGTGCGGCACGAGGTCGATCTGGACGCCGTGCGGGACGCGGCGTGGATCGGGCTGCCGCCGTTCGTCACCCCGACGTTCGACGTCGCGGTGCTGGGCCTGTTCCTGCCGGTCGTGCTCGTGCTCGTCGCCGAGAACGTCGGGCACGTGAAGTCGGTCGCCGCGATGACCGGGCGCGACCTCGACCCCTACGTGGGGCGCGCCCTCATGGCCGACGGCCTGGCGACGACCCTCGCGGGCACGGGCGGCGGCTCGGGCACCACGACGTACGCCGAGAACATCGGCGTCATGGCGGCGTCGCGCGTGTACTCCACCGCGGCGTACTGGGTCGCGGCGGCGACGGCGCTCGTGCTGTCGCTGTCGCCCAAGTTCGGTGCGCTGGTCGCGACCATCCCGAACGGTGTGCTGGGCGGCGCGGCGACCGTGCTGTACGGCATGATCGGCCTGCTC
Organism: Actinomycetes bacterium; assembly: GCA_023412515.1. Lineage (GTDB taxonomy): Bacteria > Actinomycetota > Actinomycetes > Actinomycetales > Cellulomonadaceae > Cellulomonas. Next base: position 4,200 of record JAEYNO010000103.1, on the reverse strand, counting down.
GGCGCCCGCATCTGGGTGCAGCACCGCGTCGACTTCTCGGCCCCCGTGAACCTCATGCCGGCGGCTGTCGCGCTCATCATCGGCATCGCGAACTTCATGTGGACGGCCGGCGACCTGCGGTTCGAGGGGATCGCGCTCGGGACGGCCGCCGCGATCGGGCTGTACCACCTCATGCGGCTCGTGGCCCGGTGGCGGGGGACGAGCCAGGAGCCCGCCACGCCGGCGTCGGTCCCGGGCGGCGACGAGATCGCGCACTGACGCGCTCCGGTGCGTGGCGGCACGGCGCCGCCGCGCACCGGTCCGCGCTCTCCCCGGTGCGACCGGGCCCGGGCGCGTCCCGCTCCCGGTCGACGGACCGACCGGACGGGCTCAGCCGGCGGGCTGGTCGCCCTCGGCGGGCTGGTCGCCCTCGACGGGCTGGTCGCCCTCGACGCCCTCGTCCGCCTGGTCGCCGTCGGCGGTGCCGGTGGTGAGCTCGGAGAACGGGGTGCAACCGCTCGGGCCGACGAGCGGGGCCGACGGGTCGAGCACCACCTGCTCGGGCGGCAGCAGGCCCTGGAACTCGGACCCCACCGTGAGGTCGACGCGTGCGTCGGCGCGGTCGGCGAGCTGGAGGACGGCGTCCGGCAGGTACGCGAGCAGCGTGTACGCGGCGGCGCTGCCCGCCGGTCCGTACACGATGCGTCCGACGCCCGTCACGGACGGCGCGTTGTCGGTCGCGCCGACGACGAACCCGAGCCCGGTGAGCGTCTGCGCCGTCTGCCGCGCGAGGCCCGCCGTGCCGGCGCCGTTGTACACGTCGACCGTGATCTGGTCGTTCGGCACCGGGAGCGCGCCCTCGGGCGGGCAGTAGGTCGCGACGGCGGCCGCCGCCTCGGTGGGCTTGGCGGAGAAGCCGCGCTCGAAGAACGGCAGCGACAAGTTGTCGGTGTACATCGCGGCGGCCCCGAGGCCGGCCACGGCGAGCCCGGCGATCAGCACGCCGAACACCACCGCCTGCCGCTCGTGCACGTGCCGGCGGCGCAGCGCGCGCGCCCGGTCCTGGTCGCTCATGCCGCGTCCCCCACCCCTCGCTCGACCCGGCCGTGCGTCACGTCAGCACCAGCACCCGCGCGTGCAGCAGCGCCCGCTGGTGGAGCGCCGCGCGCACCGCGCGGTGCAGCCCGTCCTCCAGGTAGAGGACGCCCTTGTACTCGACGACGTGCGCGAACAGGTCGCCGTAGAAGGTCGAGTCCTCGGCCAGCAGCGCGTCCAGGTCGAGCGTGCGCTTGGTGGTGACGAGCTCGTCGAGCCGTACCTGCCGCGGGGCGACGTCCGCCCACTGCGCGGGGGTCGTCAGCCCGTGGTCCGGGTACGGGCGCCCCTCGCCCACGGCCTTGAAGATCACGGGCCGAGTCTAGGGGGTCGGCGGCGGCCTGCCCGGGAGCGTCCACCTCGCGTCCCGGGCCTCACCTGCGGCGCGGGCGGTCCGCCGGTGCGCGGGTGGTCCGCACGGGTGAGCGGTGGGCACCGTCGGGCCCGGTCGGCGTGCCGTCGCTACAGTCGCGGGCATGCCGTCGCTGTACGCGCTCAAGCCCTGGTACACCCGGCGGCTGCACCGGTTCGTCGCCGGCGCCGTCGCGCGCGGGACGTCACCCGACCTGTTCACGGCCGTCGGCGTGGGCGCGGCCGCGCTCGCGGGCGTCGCGCTCGCGCTCGCGTGGTGGCCGCTCGCGTTCCTGCTCCTCGCGGCCCGGCTCGCGGGCGCCAACCTCGACGGCGCCGTCGCGCGCGCCCGGGGCGTGTCGCGGCCGTGGGGCTTCGTGCTCAACGAGCTGGGTGACCGCACCTCCGACCTGCTGATGTTCGCGGGTCTCGCGGCGCTCGCGGTCCGGACGGGCGGCGAGCCGCTCGCGGGGCTGTCGCCGCTGACGTGGGTGCTCGTGGCGGCTGTGGCGGCGACGCTGCCGACGGTCGTGTCGGTGTCCGGTGCGGGTGCGGGCGCGCCGCGCCTCAACGGCGGACCGCTCGGCAAGACCGAGCGGTGCGCGCTCGCGGTCCTCGGCGCCGCGCTGCCCGGCCTGCTCGCGTGGGTCGCGCTCGTGGTCGTCGTCGGCTCGGTGCTCACCGCCGGGCTGCGCGCGCGCCGGATCCACCGCTCGCTGACGCGCGGGACGGCCGGACCCGCGGGGGCCGTCGCGTGAGCGTCGACCCGACGCAGCGCCCGGGCGTGCTCGACCCGCTCGCCGCGTGGACCGGGCTGGACCGCACGGCGTACGCGCTCGACCTGCGGCTCGGCGGGTGGCACGTCGACCTCGACGGCCGGGCCGTGTTCCTGCTCGCCCTCACCGCCGGGATCCTCGCGGTCGCGGCCGTGCCGGTGCTCGCGTCGCGGCGGCCCGAGCTGCGGCGGCGCTGGACGACGTGGGCGCTGATCCTGCCGGTCATCGGCGTCCCGATGTGGCTCGGCCCGGGGCCGACGGCCGTGCTGGCGGTGCTGCTCGCGCTGCAGGCGGTCCGCGAGTACGCCGCGATGACGCGGCTGCCGCGCCCCGAGACCGCGATCCTGCTGGTGCTCGCGGTGGCCTACCCGCTCGCGGCGTGGCTCGACCCCGCGCTCCTGGGGCTCGTGCCGCTCGTCGCGCTGCTGTGCGCCGTGCCGGCCGTGCTCGCGGGCGATGTGGACCGCGGCGTCGAGCGCGCGACCGGTGCCGCGTTCGGGTCGATCTGGTTGTGCTGGTCGCTCGCGCACCTCGTGCTCGTCGGCTCGGACGCGTTCCTGCTGTGCTTCGCGGCCGCGGCGGCCGACGTCGCCGCGTGGTGCGGCGGGCAGGGGCTCAAGCGGTTCGCGTGGGCGCGCCGGCCGCTGTCGCCGCTCAGCCCCAACAAGACCGTCGGCGGGCTCGTCGGCGCGGCGATCGGTGGCACGCTCGTCCTCGTGGTGCTCGGTGCGGTGTCGCCGGGGCTGGTCGTCGCGGTCGTGCTCGGCGGTGTGGGAGGTGACCTGGTGGAGTCGATGGTGAAGCGGCGCGCGGGCGTCAAGGACGCGGGCACGTGGCTGCCCGGGTTCGGCGGTCTGCTGGACCGCGTGGACTCGCTGCTGCTGGTGCTGCCCCTCGCGTGGGTGCTGGCGTGAGCGCCGACGACCGCACGACGGCCGCCGACGACGCCGCGTCCTCCCCGGCCGCGCACGCCGCGTCGTCGCCGGCAGCGGATGCGGCGGATGCCCCGGGCGCTGCGGGCTCGCCCCCCGCGCACGGTCACCACGGCGGTCACGCGGGCGACGTGCTCGCGGCCTCGGGCGACGCGCTGCGCCGGCTGCGCCGCCGGGTGGGCCTGCCGCCGGGGTTCAACCTCGCCGGTGCCGTGCGGCACACCCTCTGGCGCAACGTGTTCCACCTGGTCGGCGGGTTCCGGGTCGTGGGCTCGGCGCCGTACGAGGCGATGGTCGTGGTCGCGAACCACTCGTCGCACGCCGACACCCCCGCGCTCATCGCGGCGTTCCCCGCGCCGTACAAGCCCGTGGTCGTCGCGGCCGACGACTACTGGTTCGACAACCCGTGGAAGGCCCGCGCGCTCCGGCTCGCGATCGGCGCGGTCCCGGTGCGGCGGCAGGGCGGCGGCGGGTACGAGTCGCTGCTCGACGGCGCGACGCAGGTGCTGGGCAGCGGGTCGAGCCTGCTGGTGTTCCCCGAGGGCACGCGGTCGACCGACGGCCGGCTGGGGCGGTTCCGCAGCGGGGCGCTGCGGATCGCGCAGGAGTTCGACGTGCCGATCCTGCCCGTGGCCGTGGTGGGCACGCACGAGCTGCTCGCGAAGAAGGGGCGCCTGACGCCCGGGCCGGTCGAGGTGCGGGTCGGGCACCCCGTCGACCCGCACGGCCTGACGGACATGGCGCCGCTCGTCGCGCAGATCGAGGGCATGCTCGCGGCGGGCCCGCCCGTGCCGTCGCGCTCGCGCACGTGGCGCGTGCTGCGCGGCGTGATGTCGAGCCCTGCGGGCATGGTCGGCGCGGTGGCCTGGGGCTTCGCCGAGGCGGTGAGCCTGCCGGTGACGTCCGAGATGTACCTCGTGCTGGTCGCGGCGGCCCACCCGCGCCGCGTCGTTCCCGCCGCCGCGTGCCTGGCGGTCGGCTCGGTCGCCGGCGTGCTCGTGACGCGGGCGCTCACCGCGCGCGGCGAGCGCCCGCCTGCACCGCTGACGACGCCCGCGATGCGGTCC
>JAEYNO010000096.1 GCA_023412515.1 Actinomycetes bacterium | reverse complement strand
ACGCCCGTCCACCATCGTGCGGCGTCGACGACGAAGTCAACGCCCGATTCGTCCGCCTCGGGGGTATTTCACCCGCGCGAGAGCCGAACTCTCACGCGCCTCTCATGCGTGGTGACCGGGGTCGACGCCGTCAGTAGTCGCCGTCCGCCGTGACGCCCGCGAGCACCGCCGCCGTGCCCGACAGCCCCAGCCGCGTGGCGCCCGCCTCGACCATCGCGAGCGCGTCGGCCGCCGAGCGGATGCCCCCCGAGGCCTTGACGCCCAGCCGACCGCCGACGGTCTGCGCCATGAGCCGCACCGCGTGCACGCTCGCACCGCCCGCGGGGTGGAACCCGGTGGACGTCTTGACGAAGTCCGCGCCCGCGGCCTCCGCCGCGCGGCACACCGCGACGATCTCGTCGTCGGTCAGCGCGGCCGACTCGATGATGACCTTGAGCACGGTGGGCGCCGGGGCGGCGTCCCGGACCGCGCGCACGTCCGCCTCGACGTCCGCGAACCGGCCCTCCTTGGCGGCGCCCACGTCGATCACCATGTCGACCTCGTGCGCGCCGTCGCGCACCGCGCGCGCGGCCTCGGCCGCCTTGACGTCGCTGTGGTGCTTCCCGGACGGGAACCCGCAGACCGTCGCCACCTGGAGGTCCGGCGCGCCGTCGATCCCCACGGGCACCTCGACGGGCAGGAACGACGGCGAGATGCACACCGAGTACACGCCGAGGCGGATGCCCTCGGCGATCAGCGCCTCGACGTCCGCGCGCGTCGCCTCGGGCTTGAGCAGGGTGTGGTCGACGAGGCGCGCGAGCGCGACGGCGTCCAGCGGCTGCCGCGCGGCGGTCGGGTCGAGGGTCGGGTCGGTGGTCATGCGCGGTGCCTCCCGGGGCGTGCGGTCCCCGGCGTGCGTGCCGGGCGGACGATGCGGTCGACGAGCGCACGGCGCTCGTCCTCGTGCAGGAACGTGTGGCGGGCCGCGGTCACGGTCACCGCGAGGACGTCGTCGAGCGTCCAGCCGGCCTCGCGGACCAGCAGGCCGAGCTCGCGCGACAGGCTCGTGCCGGACTGCAGCCGGTTGTCGGTGTTGACGGTCACCTCGAACCCCGCGCGCAGCAGCGTCGTCACGGGGTGCGTGGCCACGGACGCGGCGGCCCCGGTCTGCAGGTTCGACGACGGGCACACCTCGAGCGGCACGCGGCGGTCGCGCACCCAGTGCGCGAGCCTGCCCAGCCGGTAGGTGCCGTCGGGCTCGACCCGCACGTCGTCGGCGATCCGCACGCCGTGCCCGAGCCGGAGCGCGCCCGCGACGTGCAGCGCGTCGGCCATCGAGTCGAGCCCGCCGTCCTCGCCCGCGTGCACGGTCGCCGGGAAGCTCGCCTCCCGCACCGTGCGGAACGCCGACGCGTGCCGCGACGGCGGGAAGCCGTCCTCCGGGCCCGCGATGTCGAAGCCGACGACGCCCGCGTCCCGGTTCGCGAGCGCGAGGGCCGCGATCTCGTCGGCACGGTCGGCCTGCCGCATCGCGGACAGCACCTGCACGACCCGGATCTCGTGACCCTGCTCGCGCGCCTGCGCCTCGCCCTCGGCGAAGCCCTCGCGCACCGCGTCGACGACCTGCTGGAGCGTCAGCCCGGCGCGCTGGTGCTGCTCGGGCGCGTACCGCTGCTCGGCGTGCACGACGCCGTCGGCGGCGAGGTCGAGCACGGCCTCCCGGGCGACGCGACGCAGGCCGTCCACGGTCTGCATGACGGCGAGCGTGTGCTCGAACGTCTCGAGGTAGCGCGGCAGCGAGCCCGACGCCGCGGCGTCGACGAACCAGCGTCCCAGCGCGTCGGGGTCCGTGGTGGGCAGCGCGTGCCCGACCTCGGCGGACAGCTCGACGACCGTCGCGGGCCGCACCCCGCCGTCCAGGTGGTCGTGCAGCAGCACCTTCGGCAGCGCGCGCAGCGTCGCGTCCAGGTCCTGCTCGGGGCCGTCGGGCCTGTCCAGCGATGTCACGCGTCGGGTTCCTCGTCCTCGTCGAGCGGCACCTCGGCCGCCTGGTCCACCACGTCGGCCTCGTCGGCCTCCCCCTCGAGGTCGGCGCGCGGCACGGCGGGTGCGTACTCCTCGGCGTCGCGCTCGTCCGGCACGTCGCCCTCGTCGGTCTCGGTCAGCCGCAGCGGCTCCTGCGGGTCGACGGGGACCAGCCCCGCGTCGCTCCAGGACTGCGGTCCGGGCACGGTGCTCATGGCTCCTCCTCGTGGTCGTGGGCGGCGGACGTCCTCATCGTGGCTCGCCCGCGGACGCGCCGCGACCTCGCGGGCGCCGCGGGCCCCGCACCGCGCCACCCCGGGGCCGGTGCCCCGGGGCGGTGCCCCGGTCAGCCCGCGGCGACCCGGTCGAGCACGAGCGGCGTGCGCTCACCCGCGACGCCGTCGGCGTCGACGACCACCGCGCCCGTGAGCGCCTCGCGCGCGCGCCCGAAGCGCTCGGGGGTGTCGGTGTGCAGCGTGAGCAGCGGCTGTCCCGCACGGACCGTGTCACCGGGCCGGGCGTGGATCTCGACGCCCGCGCCGGCCTGCACCGGGTCCTCCTTGCGCGCACGACCCGCGCCCAGGCGCCACGCCGCGACGCCCACGGCGTACGCGTCGAGCGTCGTCAGGACGCCGTCGCGCTCCGCGAGCACCTGCTCGGTCTCGCGCGCCACGGGCAGCGTCGCGTCGGGGTCGCCGCCCTGCGCGGCGATCATGCGGCGCCACACGTCCATCGCCCGGCCGTCGGCCAGCGCCGCCTCGGGGTCGGCGTCGGGGCGCCCCGCGGCGTCGAGCATCTCGCGCGCGAGCGCGACGGTCAGCTCGACGACGTCGGCGGGCCCACCGCCCGCGAGCACCTCGACGGACTCGCGCACCTCGAGCGCGTTGCCCGCGGTGAGGCCGAGCGGCGTCGACATGTCGGTGAGCAGCGCGACCGTCCGCACGCCCGCGTCGGTGCCGAGCTCGACCATCGTGCGCGCCAGCTCGCCCGCGCGGTCGGCGTCCTTCATGAACGCGCCCGAGCCGACCTTGACGTCGAGCACGAGCGAGCCCGTGCCCTCGGCGATCTTCTTGCTCATGATCGAGCTCGCGATGAGCGGGATCGCCTCGACGGTCCCGGTGACGTCGCGCAGCGAGTACAGCTTGCGGTCGGCGGGCGCCAGGCCCGAGCCGGCGGCGCAGATGACCGCGCCGACGTCCTCGAGCTGCCGCATCATCTCGTCGTTGCTCAGCGCGGCGCGCCAGCCGGGGATCGACTCGAGCTTGTCCAGCGTGCCGCCCGTGTGCCCCAGGCCGCGGCCCGACAGCTGCGGGACGGCCACGCCGAACACCGCGACGAGCGGAGCGAGCGGCAGCGTGATCTTGTCGCCGACGCCGCCGGTCGAGTGCTTGTCCGAGGTCGGGCGCGACAGGCCCGAGAAGTCCATGCGCTCGCCGCTCGCGATCATCGCGGCGGTCCACCGGGCGATCTCGGCGCGGTCCATGCCGTTGAGCAGGATCGCCATCGCGAGCGCGGACATCTGCTCGTCGGCGACCACGCCGCGCGTGTACGCGTCGATCACCCAGTCGATCTGCGGGTCGGTGAGCCGGTGGCCGTCGCGCTTGGCGACGATCACGTCGACGGCGTCGAACGCCTCGGTCATGACTTCTCCTCCTGGTCCTGGTCGGCGCCGCGCTCGACGAGGTCGACGGGCCCGAACGCGTCGGGCAGCACCTCGCTCATGGGGCGGACGCCGCGCACGGTCTCGACCAGCAGGTCGGGTCCCCCGTGCTCGAACAGCAGCTGCCGGCAGCGGCCGCACGGCGCCAGCACGTTGCCGTGCTGGTCGACGCACGTGAAGGCCACGAGCCGGCCGCCGCCGGTGACGTGCAGCATCGACACGAGGCTGCACTCGGCGCACAGGCCGACCCCGTACGACGCGTTCTCGACGTTGCAGCCCACGACCACCCGGCCGTCGTCCACGAGGGCCGCCACCCCCACCGGGAACCGGGAGTAGGGGGCGTACGCCCGGGTCATCGCGTCGCGTGCCGCGGCCCGCAGGCCGTCCCAGTCGACGGCCTGCGTCGTGCTCGCCATGTCCACTCCTCGGTTCACTCCTTGACGTACGGCTGGCCGGTGGCCGCCGGGGCGCGCGAGCGCCCGACGAGCCCCGCGACGGCCAGCAGCGTCACGACGTACGGCAGCATGAGCATGAACTGGCTGGGCACGGGCGCCCCGACGATGCTGAGCGCGCCCTCGAGGTTCGACGCGAAGCCGAACAGCAGCGCCGCGAGGGCCGCGCGGACCGGGTCCCACTTGCCGAAGATGACGGCGGCGAGCGCGATGAAGCCCGCGCCGGCGGTCATCTCCTTGCCGAAGCTCGAGACCGACACGACCGTGTAGAACGCGCCGCCGATGCCGGCGATCGCGCCCGCGACCATGAGCGCGAGGTAGCGCGTGCGCTCGACCTTGATGCCGACCGTGTCCGCCGCCTTGGGGTGCTCGCCCACCGCGCGGACCCGCAGGCCCCAGCGCGTGCGGTACAGCGCGTACCAGACGCCCGGCACCACGAGGTACATGAGGTAGACGATCAGCGACTGGTTGAACAACGACGGGCCGATCACCGGGATGTGCGACAGCCCCGGGATCGCGACGTTCGAGAACCGCGTGGTGCTGTTGAGCTCGGGGTTCGCGACGAGCACCTGCGAGTAGAGGAAGCTCGTCACGCCGATGACCAGCACGTTGAGGACGACGCCGACGATCACCTGGTTGACCTTGTAGGTGATCGTGAACACGCCCAGGACGAGCGAGACCAGGACGCCCGCGACGACCGCCGCGACGACGCCGGCCCACGGGCTGCCCGTGACCGACCCGGCGACGGCCGCGCAGAACGCCCCCGCGAGCAGCTGGCCCTCGATCGCGATGTTGACGACGCCGACGCGCTCGCCGATCACGCCGCCGAGCGCGCCGAAGACGATCGGCACGGCCAGCAGCACGGAACCGCCGATCACGCGCACGAGCGGCACGTCGTTGGGGCTGCCGGCTGCCGCCCACGCGAGGAACCCGACGAGGAACAGCACGGCGAACACCGCCGACACCCAGCCCGGGACCTTGCGACGGCCGGCGACGCGCACGAACGCGAACGCGGCGAGCAGCGCCATGAGGACGACCGCGACCCAGCCGGTCGCGGTGCCGGGCACGTCGATGCTCGGCAGCGCGACGAGGTCGCCCGAGCTCGAGAGCCGGAAGGTCGCGTCGCCCTCGCGCGCGCGCAGCGCGAGCAGCAGCGCGAACAGGGCGGTCACGACCGCGAGGACCACGGGGACCTTGCGGGACACGACGGTCACGAGCCGCGGCTCGACGACCTCGTCCGGTGCAGGCACCGGCTGCGCCGTCGTCGTGCTCATCGCTGCACCTCCTGGCGGCGCGCGGCGCCGAGACGGCGGCCCTTGGCCGGCGTGCGACGGCCCGGCTGCGGGAGCCGGAAGACCGCGCGCACCAGCGGCGGCGCCGCGATGAACAGGACGATGAGGGACTGCACGACGAGCACGATCTCGATCGGGATGCCCTCGGACGCCTGCATGACCGAGCCGCCCGCCTTGAACCCGCCGAACAGCAGGCCCGCGAACAGCACCCCGACCGGGTTCGACGACCCGAGCAGCGCGACCGTGATCGCGTCGAACCCGATCCCCGCGTCGATGTCGTAGCTGAAGCCGGTCGTGATGAGACCGAGCACCTGCGTGCTGCCCGCGAGCCCGACCAGCGCACCGCTGACGAGCATCGCGAGGACGGTCGAGCGCGAGACGTCGATGCCCGCGACGCGCGCCGCGTGCGGGTTCTCGCCCACGGCACGCAGCGAGAAGCCCAGGCTCGAGCGCTCGAGCAGCCACCACGCGAGGAACACCGCGGCGAGCGCGAGCAGGAAGCCCAGGTGCAGTCGGAACGACGGCCCGAGCAGGCGCGGCAGCAGCGCGGTGTCCGCCATGGGCGGCGTCTTGGGGTTCGCCGACCCGGGCGCCTGCAGCAACCCGGGCGTGGCCAGCAGGTAGGACAGCAGGTAGAACGCGACGTAGTTGAGCATGATCGTGACGATCACCTCGTGGGCCCCGGTCGTCGCCTTGAGCACCCCCGCGAGCGCGCCCCACAGCGCACCGGCGGCGACGCCCGCGACGAGCGCGACGATCACGTGCAGCCCGACCGGCAGGTCGAACGCGAACCCGACCCAGCCGGCCGCCGCGGCGGAGATCAGCATCTGGCCCTGGCCACCGATGTTGAACAGGCCCGAGCGGAACGCGATCGCGAGGCCGAGACCCGCGACGATCAGGGGCGTCGCGTAGGTCAGCGACTGCGTGAGCGGACGGATCCCCTGCACGAACGAGTCGGCCGTGTAGTTGTAGACGGCACCGCGGAACAGCGCCGAGTACGCGCCGCCGACCGCCTGGCCGATCGCCGCGAAGGTGTCACCGGGGCGCGCGAAGAAGTACTGCGAGGCCTCCTGCACGCCCTCGTCGGTGAACGCGATCATCACGGAGCCGGCGAGCACCGCCAGCACGACGGCGCCGAGCGACACCGCCCAGCCCCCCGACACGACGCGCGCGATCGCGTCGTTCCAGCGGGTGTCGCGTGCGACGGCCGGGGGTCCGGCGTCGTCGCCGCCCGCGTCCGGTGCGACGACCCCGGGCGCGACGGACGTGGCGTCCGGGGCGGCCGGGTGCTGCGGCTCGCTCACGCGGCCTCTCCCTCGGTCGGGGCGACGCCGGCCATCATGAGGCCGAGCACGTCGCGGGGGGTGTCGGACGGGACGATGCCGACGACGCGGCCGCGGTACATGACGAGGATCCGGTCGGCCAGCGCGACCGCCTCGTCGAGCTCCGTGGCGACCACGACGACGGGCACGCCCGCGTCCCGGGTCTCGACGACCCGCTTGTGGATGAACTCGATGGAGCCGACGTCGACGCCGCGCGTCGGCTGGGCGGCGACGAGCAGGCGCAGGTCGCGCGACAGCTCGCGCGCGACGACGACCTTCTGCTGGTTGCCGCCCGACAGCCGCCCGACCGGGGAGCCGATGCCCTGCGTGCGGATGTCGTACTCCTCGACCTTCTCGCGCGCGAACGCGTCGCGCGCCCGCAGCTGCAGCGCACCGGCGCGCACGAACGGGCGCCCGTTGGTGCGGTCGAGCACGAGGTTCTCCGCGACCGTGAACGAGCCGACCAGGCCGTCCTCGTTGCGGTCCTCGGGCACGTAGCCGACGCCGGCGTCGAGCACCTGGCGCACGCTGCGGCCGACGAGCTCGGTGCCGTCGAGGCGGATGCTGCCGGTGACGCGGTCCTGCAGGCCCGCGAGCGCCTCGGCGAGCTCGGTCTGCCCGTTGCCCTGGACGCCGGCGACCACGAGGATCTCGCCGCTGGGCACCTCGAACGACACGTCGTCGACGAGCACCGCGCCGCGCGCGTCGGTGACCTGCAGGTTGCGCACGCTCAGCCCGCCCTCGGCGGGGCGCGGCGCGTCCTTGTGCACGACGAGCTCGACCGGGCGGCCGACCATGAGCGACGCGAGCTGGGCGTCGGTCGCGGTGGGCTCGGCCTCGCCGACGATCGCACCGCGGCGCACGACCGTGATGCGGTCCGCGACGGCGCGGACCTCACGGAGCTTGTGGGTGATGAAGACGATCGCGGCGCCGCCCTCCTTGAGCTGCCGCATGATGCCCATGAGCTCGTCGGTCTCCTGCGGCGTCAGCACCGCGGTCGGCTCGTCGAACACGAGCACCTTCGCGTCGCGCGACAGCGCCTTGATGATCTCGACGCGCTGCTGCACGCCCACGGGGAGGTCCTCGACGACGGCGTCGGGGTCGACGTGGAAGCCGAAGCGGTCGGCGATCTCCCGCACGCGGGCGCGGGCCGACTCGAGGTCGAGCCGCCCGCCCGCGCGGGTCTGCTCGTGGCCGAGCATGACGTTCTCGGCGACCGTGAACACCGGGATCAGCATGAAGTGCTGGTGCACCATGCCGATGCCGGCGGCCATCGCGTCGCCCGGTCCGGCGAAGTGCTGGACCTCGTCGTCCAGCAGGATCTCGCCCTCGTCGGCCTGGTACAGGCCGTACAGCACGTTCATGAGCGTCGACTTCCCGGCGCCGTTCTCACCGAGGAGGCAGTGGATCTCGCCGGGCTCGACCGTCAGGTCGATGTGGTCGTTGGCGACCAGGGCGCCGAAGCGCTTGGTGATGCCGCGCAGCTCGAGCTTCATGGGGTCCTCGGGGTTCGGGACGGTGCGGGTGGAGGGCTCGCGCGAGGCGCTCGTGGCGCGCCGGTGAGCCGTCCGGGAGATCGTCGCACGCGGGACGCCCCGGACGAGCCGTCGCCGGCCCGTCCGGGGCGTGGTGTCACGCGTGCGACGACGCGGTCACTTCGCCAGGTACGAGGTGACCGTGACGTCGCCGTCGATGATCTGCTGCTTGAGGTCCTCGACCTCGGTGAGCAGACCCGCGTCGACCTTCGACTCGAAGTTGTGCAGCGGCGCGATGCCGACGCCCTCGTTCTCGAGCGTGCCGACGTACGTCTCGGGGTCGAACTTGCCCTCGCCCGCGGCCGTGACGGCCTCGAACGCCGAGAGCTTCATGTTCTTGAGGATCGACGTGAGGACGATGTCCTGGGTCGACGGGTCGGTCTCGAAGACGTCGGCGTCGGCGCCGATGAGGGCGACCTCGCGGCCCGAGTCGGCGATGGCGTCCATGGCCGACTGGTAGATCGGACCACCGACGGGGAGGATCACGTCGACGCCCTGGTCGATGATGCCGGCCGCGACCTGCTTGGCCGTGTCGTTGGCGTCGAAGCCGCCGGTGAACGAGCCCTGGTCGCCGCCCTGGTAGCCGATGACCTGCACGGACGCGCCGTTGACCTTGTTGTAGTACTCGACGCCCTGCTTGAAGCCGTCCATGAAGATCGTCACGGTCGGGTAGGGCTGGCCGCCGAAGGTGCCGACCTTGTTGACGCCGTTGCCGGCCGAGTAGCCGGCCGACAGGTAGCCCGCGAGGAACGCGGCCTGGGCCGTGTCGTAGAGCAGCGGCTTGATGTTCTCGGCGTCCTTCTGGCCGTCGAAGTCGTTGTCCGCGGCGTCGTCGACCAGGATGAAGTCGATGTCGGGGTTCGCGTTGGCCTGCTCGACCGTCGCGGCCGACAGCGCGAAGCCGACCGACACGATGGTGTTGCAGCTCTCGGCGACGAGGCTCTCGAGGTTCGGCGCGAAGTCGGCCTCGGAGTCGGACTGCACCTCGGCGAAGCCGGCGCCGAGCTCCTCGGTCGCCTCCTTGGTGCCCTCGTAGCTGAGCTGGTTGAAGCTCTTGTCGTCGAACCCGCCGGCGTCGGAGACGATGCAGGCCTTGAAGTCGGACGCAGCCTTGTCGCTGCCGCCGGCCGTGGGCTCGGACTCCTCGGGGGCACTGCCACACGCCGCGAGCGCGAGGGCGACCGCCCCACCCAGCGCGGCCACTCGGATGATCTTCTTCACGACAGGTTGTCTCCTGCTTCTCGTCGTCGCGCCGCGCGGCGTGGCCGGTGCCGCCGGTGCCTCGTCGCACCGGCGCCGCCCGGATCCGGTCGGCATGATCACTGCGGACCCTAGGCACCCCCAGGTCACGCTCTTGTTACCGACCCGTATCTGCCCAGGTTCTGTGATGAAAACGCAACCTGTTCCCGCGCCTCGGACGCACGGTCCGAGGCGCGAGACGGACCGTCACGACGCGGCCGGCACGGGTGCGCGGCGGCCCGCCAGCTGCGCGGCGCGCGCGAGCAGCACGGCCCCCGCCTCGACCGCGCGCTCGTCCACCCGCAGGTCGCCCTGGTGGATGTCGAACGTGTGGCCGCCCGGCGTGCGCGTGCCGAGCCGCGCCATCGCGCCCGGCACCTTCGTGAGGTACCACGCGAAGTCCTCGCCGCCCAGCGACTGCTCCGTCAGGTGCACGGACTCGGGACCCAGCACGTCGCGCGCCGCGGCCTCGAGCACGCCCGTGCTCTCCGCGCCGTTCTCCACGGGCGGGACGCCGCGCTGGTGCTTGACCTCGACCTCGACGCCGAGCGGGTGCACGACGTCGTGCACCGCCTGCTCGAAGACCGCCGACGCGCGCTCCCACGCGCGCACGTCGAGGCACCGCAGCGTGCCCATGACCGTGCCCGTCGACGGGATCGCGTTGTGGACCGTCCCCGCACGGACGGCGCCCCACGTGAGGTTGACCCCCGAGCGCGGGTCGAGCCGGCGGCCCAGGACCGCCGGGACCTGCGTGACGACCTGACCGAGCGCGAACACCACGTCACCCGTGAGGTGCGGCCGCGACGTGTGGCCGCCCGGCCCGGTCAGGGTCACGGTCACCTCGTCGGAGGCGGACGTGATGGGTCCGATGCGCGTGCCGACGAGGCCGACGTCGAGCTTGGGGTCGCAGTGCACCGCGAAGATCTGCGCGACCCCGTCGAGGCCGCCCGCGGCGACGACGTCGATCGCGCCGCCCGGCTGGACCTCCTCGGCCGGCTGGAAGACGAGCCGCACGCCCGTGGTGAGCAGCCCCTCGTCCGCGAGCCGCGCGAGCGCGAGCCCCGCACCGAGGACGGCCGTGGTGTGCACGTCGTGGCCGCACGCGTGCGCGACGCCGCGGTGCGTCGACGACCACGGCAGCCCGCACGTGTCCGGCACGGGCAGGCCGTCGAGGTCGGCGCGCAGCGCCACGAGC
>JAEYNO010000036.1 GCA_023412515.1 Actinomycetes bacterium | reverse complement strand
GCCCAGCCCTGGTCGAGCGCCTCGACGAACGCGGCGCGCGCCCCGGCGCGCAGCGGTGCGTGGCCGGCGACGTCGAGGACCGCGCGGGGCGGCGGCACGGGGGGAGAGGTCACGCGTGCACGGTAGCCGCGGCGCGCGCGCAGCACCTCCACGAGGCGTGCACGAGGTGTGACGGTGCTGACACCACGTCGTCAAACGCGCGACACGGCACGTGAGCGGCGCCACGGCGCGCTAGGCTGCTCGGGTCGAGGACGAAGGTCCCAGACCGCGTGCGCCCTCTGCGGGCGGCACCCGGCGGGACGTCGAGTGGAAGGTCCCCCGTGCACCCGGTTTCCCCCCGCCGCACCCGGCGCACCGTCGCCGCCGTGGTGGCCACGGCCGCCGTGCTCGTGCTCAGCGGCTGCTCCGAAGCGGTCCAGCGAGGCTGGCTCCCCGGCCACTCCGACCAGGAGGTCACCGACCACACGGGTCGCGTCGTCTCCCTCTGGGTCGGGTCGTGGATCGCCGCCCTCATCGTCGGTGGCATCACCTGGGGCCTGATCCTGTGGTGCGTCGCGGTGTACCGGAAGCGCAAGGACGACCACACGCTTCCCGTGCAGCTGCGCTACCACGTGCCGCTCGAGGTCATGTACATCCTGCTGCCGATCATCATGGTCGGGGTGCTCTTCTACTACACCAACCGGGACACGACGGCGCTGACGGACACGTCGGCCGAGCCGGACGTGAACATCCAGGTCATCGGCAAGCAGTGGAGCTGGGACTTCAACTACCTCGACGACGACGTGTACGACACGGGCCAGCACGCGCAGGACATCGGCTCCGACGCCTCGGTGCTCGGCGACCAGATCACGCTCTACCTGCCCGTGAACGAGCGCGTCGAGTTCACGCTCGACTCGCGTGACGTCATCCACTCGTTCTGGATCCCCGAGTTCCTCTACAAGCTCGACATGATCCCTGGCCGGACCAACACGTTCCAGGTCACGCCGACGCGCGAGGGCTTCTACGCCGGCAAGTGCGCCGAGCTGTGCGGCGAGGAGCACTCGTCGATGCTGTTCAACGTCGCCGTGGTCTCGCAGGAGGAGTACGACGCCCACATGAAGGAGCTGCGCGACCGCGGCCAGACCGGCGCGCTCGGCCTCGAGTACAGCCGGCTGCAGGACCTGAACGACGTGGCGAAGGGCGAGGACTGATGGCTGCCCACACCGAGGTCATCCCGGGGCTGGCGCCGCGTCGCCAGACGCTCGGCCGCACGGTCGTGAAGTGGATCACCTCCACCGACCACAAGACGATCGGGTACATGTACCTGATCACGTCGTTCGTGTGGTTCGCGATCGGCGGGATCCTGGCGCTGCTCATCCGGGCCGAGCTGTTCGCGCCCGGCATGGACCTGTTCCAGTCCAAGGAGCAGTACAACCAGGCGTTCACGATGCACGGCACGATCATGCTGCTGCTGTTCGCGACACCGCTGTTCGCGGGCTTCGCCAACATCATCCTGCCGCTGCAGATCGGCGCGCCCGACGTCGCGTTCCCGCGGCTCAACATGTTCGCGTACTGGCTCTACCTGTTCGGCGGCCTCATCGCGGCGGCGGGCTTCCTCACGCCGCAGGGCGCCGCGTCCTTCGGGTGGTTCGCCTACGCGCCGCTGTCCAACCAGATGTACTCGCCGGGGCTCGGCGGCGACCTGTGGGTCTTCGGCCTCGCCCTGACCGGTTTCGGCACGATCCTGGGTGCCGTCAACTTCATCACGACGGTCGTCACGATGCGTGCGCCCGGCATGACGATGTTCCGCATGCCGATCTTCACCTGGAACATCCTGGTGACGTCGCTGCTGGTCCTCATGGCGTTCCCGCCGCTGGCCGCCGCGCTGTTCGCGCTCGGCGCCGACCGACGCCTCGGTGCGCAGGTCTTCAACCCCGACAACGGCGGTGCGCTGCTCTGGCAGCACCTGTTCTGGTTCTTCGGGCACCCCGAGGTGTACATCATCGCGCTGCCGTTCTTCGGCATCGTCACCGAGATCCTGCCGGTGTTCAGCCGCAAGCCGATCTTCGGCTACAAGGGCCTCGTCTACGCCACGGTCGCCATCGCCGCCCTGTCCGTCACGGTGTGGGCGCACCACATGTACGTGACGGGTGCGGTGCTGCTGCCGTTCTTCTCGTTCATGACGATGCTCATCGCGGTGCCGACCGGTGTGAAGTTCTTCAACTGGATCGGCACGATGTGGCGCGGCAAGCTCACGTTCGAGACGCCGATGCTGTGGACCATCGGCTTCCTGGTGACCTTCCTCTTCGGTGGTCTGACGGGCGTCATCCTGTCCAGCCCGGCGCTCGACTTCCACCTCTCCGACACGTACTTCGTCGTCGCGCACTTCCACTACGTGGTGTTCGGCACGGTCGTGTTCGCGATGTTCGCGGGCTTCTACTTCTGGTGGCCCAAGTTCACCGGGCGCATGCTCGACGAGCGGCTGGGCAAGATCCACTTCTGGGTCCTGTTCGTGGGCTTCCACATGACGTTCCTCGTGCAGCACTGGCTGGGCGTCATCGGCATGCCGCGCCGCTACGCGGACTACTCGCCGGCGGACGGCTTCACGTGGATGAACCAGCTCTCGACGGTCGGCTCGGTGATCCTCGCCGCCTCGACGCTGCCCTTCCTCTGGAACGTCTACGTGACGTGGCGCCACGCGCCCAAGGTCACGGTCGACGACCCGTGGGGCTACGGCGGCTCGCTCGAGTGGGCCACCAGCTGCCCGCCGCCGCGGCACAACTTCACGTCGCTGCCGCGCATCCGCTCGGAGCGCCCCGCGTTCGACCTGCACCACCCGGAGGTCGCCGCGCTCGACCACGTCGAGCCCGAGGACCCGGGTCCCCTCGACTGGGCCCCGCAGCGCACGGGTGAGCGCGAGCTCGCCGAGGAGCGCATCGCGAACGGCTCGGGCGAGGAGCACCAGTCGTCCACGACGGTGCTCGAGCACGACCAGGAGGACGTCGACCGGCGCCGTGAGGAGGACGACCGATGAAGATCGAGGCCCAGCTCTTCCTGTACGGGATCCTGTTCTTCGTCCCCGTCGGTCTGATCTACGGGTTCTGGAGCGGCGGCGAGCCGGTCGGTACCGTCAGCATCCCGCTGACCGGCGGCCTGGTCGGCATGATCGGCGGCTACTTCGCGCTGCTGGCGCGCCGCATCGGCCAGCGCCCGGAGGACGACGAGCTCGGCGAGATCGAGCAGGGCGCCGGCAACCAGGGCACGTTCAGCCCGTGGAGCTGGTGGCCGCTCGTCGTGGGCCTCGCAGCCTCGATCGCGTTCCTCGCGCTGGCCGTCGGCTGGTGGCTGATGGTGCCCGCCGTCGCGCTCGCCGCGATCGGCCTCGTGGGGTGGCTCTTCGAGTTCTCCCGCGGGCAGCACGCCCACTGACGCACGGCGTCGGACGTCCAGGAGGGGCGCACCACCTGACCGGTGGTGTGCCCCTCCTGCTGCTTCGACCGGCGTGCTCTCCTCGGCGCGGCGCCGGCTGCCGCCGTCGGCGCGCCGCGGCCTGGCGCAGCTCGCGCGCCATGTGGGAGGGCGTCGCTAGCGTCGTCCCGTGCGCATCCAGGAGCTCGTCGTCGACTGTCAGGACCCGTCACGCGTCGCGGCCTTCTGGGGCGCCTTGCTGGACGCCCCGTGGGCGCTCGTGCACGACGGGTGGGCCGTGCTCGACACCGACGGGCTCCGGCTCGCGTTCCAGCGCGTCCCGGAAGGCAAGCAGTCGCGCAAGAACCGGCTGCACCTCGACGTCGAGGCGCAGGACGCCCGGTGGGCGGTCGCCCGCGCCCGCGCGCTCGGCGCCGTCCCGACGGGCCACCGCGAGCTCGACGCGCAGGGGGACGGCTACGTGGTCCTGCAGGACCCGGAGGGCAACGAGCTGTGCCTCGTCGTCGACCAGGCGGGCGGGTGGGGTGAGTCGCAGCGCTCGGCGCTGGCGGCGGCGCCGGCCCCGGCGCGAGTCTGGCACGTCATGACCGCCGCCGCGCTCGAGGCCTTGCTGACGGGTGTCGATCTCGACGCGAAGGACGAGGAGCAGCCGAAGGCGGGCTCGTCGGACCCGGACGACACGTTCCCGGTCTGTGGCGCGGTGGACCTCCTCACCGTGGCGGAGCGGGTCGCAGCGGGGGAGCGGTCCGCGACGGGTGCGACGCCGGCGCTCGTCGCGGTCGAGATCGACGCCGGCCTCGCTGTCGAGGACGGCGAGCGGGGCCAGGCGGGCCGTGCGGGCGCGACCACGCGCCGGGAGCGGTGCGCGGGTCCGCTGGATCCTTCCTGGATCGTCGGCGTGCGGCCGCTGGCGCGCACCTGACGGCCGGGCCTCGTCGCGGCTGACGCCCCGGGCCAGGACAGCACGACGGCCCCCCCCCCCCCGGGGGGGGGCCCCCGTCGGTGCGGTCAGCGCGTCAGAGCGAGGGGACGATCAGCCCCGACGTCTGCGAGCGGGCGGCCGTGAAGCGCTTCTCGGCGTCGGCCCAGCTCACGATGTTCCACCACGCCTTGACGTAGTCCGCCTTGACGTTGACGTAGTCCAGGTAGAACGCGTGCTCCCACATGTCGAGCACGACGATCGGGACAAGGCCCAGGGGGAAGTTGCTCTGCTGGTCGTACAGCTGGAAGATCGCGAGCTTCTGGCCCACCGAGTCCCAGCCGAGGATCGACCAGCCGGAGCCCTGGATGCCGACCGCGTTCGCGGCGAAGTGCTTCTGGAACGCGTCGAACGAACCGAAGAACTCGTCGATCGCCGCGGCGAGCTCGCCGGTCGGCTTGTCGCCGCCCTCGGGGGAGAGGTTCTGCCAGAACACCGAGTGGTTCACGTGGCCGCCGAGGTTGAACGCCAGGTTCTTCTCGTGCAGGTTGACCGCCGCGAGGTCTCCGGACTCGCGGGCCGCGGCGAGCTTCTCGAGCGCGGTGTTGGCGCCCGTGACGTAGGCCGCGTGGTGCTTGTCGTGGTGCAGCTCCATGATCCGGCCGGAGATGTGCGGCTCGAGCGCCGCGTAGTCGTACGGCAGGTCCGGAAGCGTGTAGTCAGCCATGCGTGAGTACCTCT
>JAEYNO010000178.1 GCA_023412515.1 Actinomycetes bacterium | reverse complement strand
CGACGGACAGGCGCGTGCGCGTGTCCGTCGAGCCGGGACGGTGTCCGTCGACGGTGGGCCGGGGCCGCCGGAGGCGCTGACCTAGGATCGGTGGGTGCCCGACGACCCCCGCCCCGACGACGCGCGCCCCGCCGGTGGGCGCCCCGACGACACCGGGGCCGAACGGTCCCGCCCGGACGAGAACGCTCCGACCCGGTCCGGGGCGGAGCAGGCCGACGCGCCGACGCCGGGCCCGTCCGCGGACGCGAACGTCGATGTCGCGGGCGCCGACGTGACCGACGACGTGCCCGGTGACGTCGCGCGCCCCGCCGTGCCCGGCGGTGTGCCGTCCGAGGCCGAGCTCGAGCGCATCGCGACGCCCGCGACCGTGCGGCGCGCACCCCGGTACCGGGCGTTCATGGTGACCGGTGCGCTCGTCGGAGTCGTCGTCGCGCTGGTCGTCGCGCTCGCGACCGCGGGCAGCAGCGGGGTGGCGTCCGACGACGGCGGCGTGCTGCCGTTCCTCGGCGGTCAGAACGGCGTGCGCTGGCTGCTCGCGCTGACCGGCGCGGTCGTCGGCTGCTTCGCCGGCGGGGGCGTCGCGGCGTTCCTGGACCGCCGCAGCGCACGCCGCGCGCAGGGCTCCTCACGCCCCTGACCTGCGAGGACGCACCCCGAGCGCGCTGAGCACGACGCCTCGCGGACCGGGTGGACCCGCCCCCGGCGCGGTGTGCGACCATGGTCCCGTGGCCCCCCGCGCAGACGGACGTCTCAACCACGACCTTCTACCCGGCGAGAAAGGCCCGCAGGACGCCTGCGGTGTCTTCGGCGTCTGGGCTCCCGGTGAGGAGGTCGCGAAGCTCACCTACTTCGGGCTCTACGCGCTCCAGCACCGGGGGCAGGAGTCGGCAGGCATCGCGACGTCGAACGGTTCCCAGCTCCTCGTCTACAAGGACATGGGGCTGGTCTCCCAGGTGTTCGACGAGACCGCGCTGAACGCCCTGCAGGGGCACATCGCGATCGGTCACACGCGCTACTCGACGACCGGCGGGTCGACGTGGGAGAACGCGCAGCCGACGCTCGGCCCGACGGCCGCCGGCACGGTGGCGCTGGGCCACAACGGCAACCTCACCAACACCGCCGAGCTCGTCGACCTCGTCGCCGAGCGGTACGGCAGCCAGCGGCGCGGCGAGCTCGCGCGCGGCAACACCACCGACACGGCGCTCATCACGGCGCTGCTGGCCGGCGACCCCGACCACACGCTCGAGGCCACCGCGCTCGAGGTGCTGCCACGCCTGCGCGGCGCATTCTGCCTCGTGTTCATGGACGAGCGCACGCTCTACGCGGCGCGCGACCCGCAGGGCGTGCGCCCGCTGGTCCTCGGGCGCACCGAGCGTGGCTGGGTCGTGGCGTCCGAGACGCCCGCGCTCGACATCGTCGGCGCGTCGTACGTGCGCGAGGTCGAGCCGGGCGAGTTCATCGCGATCGACTCCGACGGTCTGCGCTCGACGCGGTTCGCACCCGTGGACCGCGCGGGCTGCGTGTTCGAGTACGTGTACCTCGCGCGCCCCGACACCGCGATCAAGGGACGCTCGGTGCACGCGGCGCGCGTCGCGATGGGCCGGCGCCTGGCCGTCGAGCACCCGGTCGAGGCCGACCTCGTGATCCCCGTGCCCGAGTCCGGCACGCCCGCGGCCGTCGGGTACGCCGCGGAGTCGGGGATCACGTTCGGGCAGGGGCTGACGAAGAACGCGTACGTCGGCCGCACGTTCATCCAGCCGTCGCAGACGCTGCGCCAGCTGGGGATCCGCCTCAAGCTCAACCCGCTGAAGGACGTCATCCGCGGCAAGCGTCTCGTGGTCGTCGACGACACGATCGTGCGCGGCAACACGCAGCGCGCGCTCGTGCGGATGCTGCGGGAGGCCGGCGCGGCCGAGGTCCACATCCGCATCACGGCGCCGCCGGTGAAGTGGCCGTGCTTCTACGGCATCGACTTCGCGTCGCGCGCCGAGCTCATCGCGAACGGACTGGGGGTGCGCGAGATCGCGCAGTCGCTCGGCGCCGACTCGCTCGGATACCTGTCGGAGGACGGCATGATCGCTGCGACCGAGCAGCCCGCGTCGCAGCTGTGCACGGCGTGCTTCAGCGGCGTGTACCCCATCGAGCTGCCGCCGAGCGAGCAGCTCGGCAAGCACCTGCTCGAGCAGAACGAGCTGCCGCTCGGCCAGCCCGAGGACGGCCTGCTGTCGATCGTCCCGACGTCCGGTGGCGCGTCCGCGCTGGAGCACCCGTGAGCGCCCCGCAGCCGGTGACGTACGCGTCGGCGGGTGTCGACACCGAGGCCGGCGACAAGGCCGTCGAGCTCATGAAGGACGCGGTGCGCGCGACGCACGGCCCGCAGGTGCTGGGCGGCGTCGGCGGCTTCGCCGGCCTGTACGACGCGTCCGCGCTGACGGCGTACCGCCGGCCGCTGCTCGCGACGTCCACCGACGGCGTGGGCACGAAGGTCGCGATCGCGCAGGCGATGGACGTGCACGACACGATCGGGTTCGACCTGGTGGGCATGGTCGTGGACGACATCGTCGTGGTGGGTGCGCGGCCGCTGTTCATGACCGACTACATCGCGTGCGGCAAGGTCGTGCCGGAGCGCATCGCCGACGTCGTGCGCGGCATCGCCGCCGCGTGCTCGGTCGCGGGCACGGCGCTGGTCGGCGGCGAGACCGCCGAGCACCCCGGGCTGCTCGGACCCGACGAGTACGACGTCGCGGGCGCCGCGACGGGCGTGGTCGAGGCCGACGAGCTGCTCGGGCCGGAGCGCGTGCGCGAGGGCGACGTGCTGGTCGCGCTCGGCTCGTCGGGCCTGCATTCCAACGGGTACTCGCTGGTGCGGCGGGTCGTGCAGGTGGCGGGCTGGGGCCTGGACCGGCACGTCGACGAGCTCGGGCGCACGCTCGGTGCCGAGCTGCTCGAGCCGACGCGCGTCTACGCGTCCGACTGCCTCGCGCTCGTCGAGCGGTTCGGCGTCGCGGGCGTGCACGTGTTCTCGCACGTGACCGGCGGCGGGCTCGCGGCGAACGTCGCGCGCGTGCTGCCCGCGGGGCTCGTCGCGGACGTCGACCGTGCGTCGTGGGTGCTGCCGCCCGTGTTCTCGCTGGTGCAGGGTCTCGGGCAGGTGCCGTGGGGCGACCTCGAGGGCACCCTCAACCTGGGTGTCGGCATGGTGGCGGTCGTCTCGGCCGACGTCGCGGACGACGTGCAGCGTGCGGCGCGCGAGCTCGGCATGCCCGCGTGGGTGCTCGGGTCGGTGCGGGCGTGGCGCGACGACGACGCGACCGCGGCCGACGTGGTCGCCGGCACCAAGGGTGTGCAGGGCGGTGCGGTGCGGATGCACGGCGCCTACCGGACGTCCTGACGCGGCGAGGCGCACGGGCGCGGGGATCGCTCGGCTGCGCGTCGGTCCCGGCGGCACGGTCGCTGCGCGTCGGTCGCAGAGCCGGGGTCGCGGAGCCGAGTCGCGGCGCGCGGACGCCGGCGGCCGGTGACGTCTCCGGGAC
>JAEYNO010000383.1 GCA_023412515.1 Actinomycetes bacterium | reverse complement strand
GCCGAGCAGCGGCTCGCAGCGGTCGAGCGCCTGCTCGGCGCGCCCGACGCACGGCTCGTCGCGGCCGACGTCGCGGGCGGCGGGCGCGCCGTGGCGGTCGTGACCGACGACGTCGCGCTCGTCACGGCGTCCGGCGTGAGCGACCCGGGGTCCGACCGCGTCTACCAGCTGTGGCTGCTGCGCGACGGCGCGGCGCTGCCGTCGAGCACGATGCCCGTGACCGGGGGCGGCTTCGACGTCACGACCGCGGAGTTCCGGCCGGGTGACGCGCTCGCCGTGACGGTCGAGCCGACCGGCGGGTCGCTCGCCCCGACGACGGACCCCGTGGTGGTCCTCGAACCGGCCTGACGCCGGCGCGCGCCTCAGCCCGCGCGGCGCAGGTCGACCGTCTCCCCCGCGGCGACGCGCTCGATCGTCGGCAGGTCGACGCGCGCCAGCGAGCCGACGCGCGAGACGCCCGCGGGCGGGTCGATCGTCACGTGCGAGTCGACGGCGACGACACGCGCGCCGCTCGCGACGGCGGACGCGAGGCCCGTCGCGGAGTCCTCGAACGCGACGCACTCGCGCACGTCGACGCCCAGCAGCCGTGCCGCCGTGAGGTAGGGCTCGGGGTCGGGCTTCGGGCGCGTCACGTCGTCCCCCGCGACGACCGCGTCGAACAGCCCGACGGCCTGCGCGAACGGCGTGGCCAGCACGCCGAACGACGAGGTCACGAGCGCCTGCGGCACCCCGGCCGCGTGCAGCGCGCGCAGCAGCGCGAGCGCGCCGGGGCGCCACGGGACGCCGGCGGCGACCGCGGCGCCGACCGCCGAGTTGAGCCGGTGCGCGATCTGGTCGACCTCGAGCCGCACGCCGCGCGACTGCAGCAGCGCGGCCGACACCGACATCGAGCTGCCGACCATCGCGGCCGCGTCGGACGGCGTCCACACGCCGCCGTGCTCCTCGACGAGCGCGATCTCGGCCGCCATCCAGTGCGGCTCGGTGTCGATGAGCGTGCCGTCCATGTCCCACAGCACGGCGGCGGGCGACGTGCTGCGCTGGGGTGCGGACGGGCGGTGGGCGGGCGACGACAGCGTGCTCAGGACGGCCTCCGGTGCCGGGACGGGTGGGGTGCGGACCACGGGGGTCGTGCACCATCATCCCCGCTCGCCGCACGTCCGCCACCGCCGCCCGCCCCGACGTGAGGCGCGCCACGTCGGGCCGCGGCACGCCCCGGACGGGCCGGTCACGCCCCTCGTCGTTCGCGTCAGCCCTACGCTGGGACCGTGAGCGAGCACGCAGCACCCGACCTCCCGGCCCGCGAGACCGTCCTGCTCGCCGCCTTCGAGGGCTGGAACGACGCGGGCAGCGCCGCGACGGCCGCGCTCGAGCACCTGCACGACGTGTGGGGGGCCGAGCAGGTCGACGAGCTCGACCCCGAGGAGTACCACGACTTCCAGGTGAACCGACCGGTGGTCGGTCAGGGGCCCGACGGGACGCGCGAAATCACGTGGCCGACGACCGCCGTGGCCGTCGCGACGACGCCGCGCTCGGGCCGGCAGGTGGTGCTGGTGCACGGCATCGAGCCGTCGATGCGCTGGCGCCGCTACTGCAGCGAGCTGCTCGACATCGCCGCCGGCCTCGGCGTGCGCACGATCGTCACGGTCGGCGCGCTGCTCGCGGACGTGCCGCACACGCGGCCGATCCCCGTGAACGCGACGAGCGAGGACGAGGAGGTCCGCGAGCTGCTCGGCCTCGAGCCCAACACGTACGAGGGCCCGACGGGCATCGTCGGCGTGCTCCAGCACGAGGCCGGCGTGCGCGGCCTGCAGGCGCTGTCGCTGTGGGCGGCGGTCCCGCACTACGTGGCCGCTCCCCCGTCGCCGAAGGCGACGCTCGCGATCCTGCACCGCCTCGAGGGCCTGCTGGGCGAGCCCGTGCCGCTCGGCGACCTGCCGGACGACGCCGAGGCCTGGCAGCACGGCGTCGACGAGCTCGCGGGCGACGACTCGGAGATCGGCGAGTACGTGCGCCAGCTCGAGGAGGCCAAGGACACCGCCGAGCTGCCCGAGGCGAGCGGCGAGGCGATCGCGCAGGAGTTCGAGCGCTACCTGCGACGGCGCGACAAGGGCACGGGCGGCTGAGCCCGGCGGGTGCCGTCGCGCCGCGCGGGCGGGTCTAGAGCCGGACGCCCAGCAGCGCGTCGACCGTGCGCGCGACGACGCCCGGGGCACCCTCGTGCGTGGGCCCCTGGCCCGCGAGCCCCTCGGCGGCCCACGCGTCGACCACGGCGATCGCGCGCGGCGTGTCGAGGTCGTCGGCGACGGCGGCGCGCACGCCCGCGAGCACGGGCGTCGCGTCGGGCCCGCCGTTGCCGGACATCGCCCGGCGCCACGTCGCGAGCCGCTCGCGCGCCTGCGCGAGGCCGTCGTCGGTCCAGTCCCAGTCGTCGCGGTACCGGTGCGCGAGCACCGCGAGACGCACGGCCATCGGCTCGACGCCGTCGGCGAGCAGCCGCGACACGAGCACGAGGTTGCCGCGCGACTTGCTCATCTTGTGGCCCTCGTAGCCGACCATGCCGCCGTGCGCGTGCACGCGGGCCGC
The DNA here is from genome assembly GCA_023412515.1 of Actinomycetes bacterium. Classification (GTDB taxonomy): domain Bacteria; phylum Actinomycetota; class Actinomycetes; order Actinomycetales; family Cellulomonadaceae; genus Cellulomonas. The sequence continues at coordinate 4,697 of JAEYNO010000383.1, read as the reverse complement.
CTGCCCGTCGTCGAGCAGGCGCAGGTGCGACGCGCTGCACTCGTGGTGCGGGAACGCCAGGTCGGAGCCGCCGCCCTGCACGTCGTACGGCACGCCCAGCCCGTCGGCGGCGATGACGGCGCACTCGACGTGCCAGCCGGGCCGGCCGCGCCCCACCCCCGGGGCGTCCCACGCGGGCTCGCCCGCGCGCTCGGCGCGCCACAGCAGCGGGTCGAGCGGGGACCGCTTCCCGGCGCGGTCCGGGTCGCCGCCGCGCTCGGCGCTCAGCGCGAGCATGGTGGCCTCGTCGAGCCGCGCGACGCTGCCGAACGCGGGGTCGGCCGCGAGGTCGGCGTACACGTCGTCGCCGCCGTCCGGGGCCGGCACGCGGTAGGCGGCGCCGCGCTCGAGCAGCGTGCGCACGGCGGCGGCGACCCGGTCGACGGACTCGACGACGCCGCGGTACACGTCGGGCGGCACGACGCCGAGCGCGGTCATGTCCGCCGCGAACAGCGCCGTCTGGTCCGCCGCGAGCTCGCGCCAGTCCACGCCCGTCGCGGTCGCGCGCTCGAGCAGCGGGTCGTCGACGTCGGTGACGTTGGACGCGTAGGTGACCTCCTGGCCGGCGTCGCGCCACGCGCGCCCGAGCACGTCGAACGCGACGTACGTCGCGGCGTGGCCCATGTGCGTCGCGTCGTAGGGCGTGATCCCGCACACGTACAGGCGCGCGGTCGGGCCGGGGGCCGCGACGACGACCTCACCGGTCGACGTGTCGAGCAGGCGGACCGGCTCACCGGTCCCCGGCAGCCGCGGGATCTGAGGGGCGGGCCAGGTCAGCACGTCGGGAAGCCTAACCGCCGCGCCGGGACGCGGCGGACGCACAATGGGCCCGTGACGGAGCACGGTGCGGCCCGCGGGGTCGACGACGAGGCCGACGACAGGACCACGCGCGCGGCGCCGGCCCGACCCGTGCGGGTCCGCGGTCGCGCGTGGGTCGAGCGCACGGGCACGTGGCGCCGTGTCGAGCCCGACGCCGACGGCACGCTCGACCTGGCCGCGCTGCCGGCCGACGTGCGGACCACGTGGGTCGTCACCGACGACGAGGCGGGGCTGCTCACCGCCGCCCGCGCGCTCGCCCCCGACGACCGCACCGTGCACCTGCTGGGGCGGCACCTGCACCGCGAGGGGCGGCCGCGCGCCAAGGTCGTGCGGGGCCACGACGACGCGATCGTGCTGACCGCGCCCACGGTGTCGTTCGTCGACCGCACGGCCGACGTGCACACCGGCTGGATCACGGGCGTCGTGCACCCGGGCCTCGTGCTCATGACCGAGCAGGGCGACGCGGGCGTGCTGGCCGCCGCCGCCGAGCGGCTCGAGGACGACCTGCCGGACCCGGACGACTGCGAGCACGCCGTCCTCGCGACGGTGCTGCTGACGCTCACGCAGGCCGCGGGGGACGTCGAGGCGGAGATCGGCGACGCGGTCGCGCGGGTCGAGCGCACGGTGTTCTCGCAGCACGCGCACCGCGACGTGCTGGCCGACCTGTACGACCTCAAGCGCGAGATCGCCGAGGCGCGGCGCGCGCTCGGCCCGGTCGCGGCCGCGCTGCCCGAGCTCGTGGGCGCCGCCGAGACGCACGCGCGGCGTCCCGAGTGGCTGCGCCGCGTGGAGGCGGCGGTGGACCGCATCGACCGGCACCTGGACGCGCACGACGCGCTGCTGGGCGACATGCTCGCGGTGCACCTCGCGCAGGTGTCGGTCCAGCAGAACGAGGACATGCGCAAGATCTCGGCGTGGGCCGCGATGATCACGGTGCCCACGCTGGTCGCCGGCATCTACGGCATGAACTTCCGGCACATGCCCGAGCTGGCGTGGACGTACGGGTACCCGCTGGTGCTGCTGGCGATGGCCGGGGCGTGCGTCGCGCTGTGGCGCGCGTTCCGCCGCTCCGGGTGGCTGTGACGCATCAGACGCTCGTCAGCTCCGAGACCGGCTCGAGCACGCCCGTGAGCAGCAGCAGCACGACGAGCGCCGCGAGGCCCAGACGGTAGTAGACGAACGGCTTGTAACTGAACGTCGACACGATCTTGAGGAACGCGATGATCACGACGTACCCGACGACGAACGCGACGAGCGTGGCGACGAGCGTCGCGCCCGCGCCGGGCGTGCCCGCGGTGCCGAAGTCGCCGAGGCTCTTGACGAGCTGGAACAGGCCGGACCCGAACACGGCGGGGATCGCGAGCAGGAACGAGTAGCGCGCGGCCGCCTCGCGCGTGTAGCCCATGAGCAGACCACCGGTGATCGTGCCGCCCGAGCGCGAGACGCCCGGCACGAGCGCGAGCGCCTGCCAGAACCCGAACGCGAGGGCGTGCTTGGGTGTCAGCTCGTCGAGGGCGCGCCGCTTCTCCCCCACCTTGTCCGCCCAGCCGAGCACGAGCGCGAACACCGCGAGCGTCAGCGCGACCAGCCACAGGTTGCGGAACGGCCGCTCGATCGCGTCCTGGAACGCCAGGCCGAGCACGACGATCGGCAGCGTGCCGAGCGTGATGAACCACGCCATGAGCGCGTCGTGGTCGACCGGGCCGCCGGCGGGCATGCCGAGCCGGGACCGCCAGTCCGTGCCGTGGGCGCCGCGCACCGCGGCCCACCACGCCAGCACGATCCGCTTGATGTCGCGACGGAAGTACAGCAGCACCGCGGTCTCGGTGCCGAGCTGCGTGATCGCCGTGAACGCCGCGCCGGGGTCGCCCGACCCCACCAGCTCGCCCACGATCCGCAGGTGCGCGCTCGAGGACACGGGCAGGAACTCGGTGAGCCCCTGGACCAGCCCGAGCAGGATCGACTCACCCGTACCGATGCCCGTCGTCACGAGGCGCAACGATAGCGCCGCCACCCCGCGGCACGTCACGCGTGGGACGCACGGCCCGCGCGGCTAGGGTGGCGCCCCATGGAGCACCGTCGTCTGGGCCGCACGGGTCTGCGTGTGTCGTCGCTGGCCCTGGGCACCCTGACGTGGAGCCGTGACACCGACGACCACGAGGCCACCGACCAGCTGCGCGACTTCACCGAGGCGGGCGGCACGCTGGTCGACACGTCCGCCGCGTACGCCGACGGCGGCGCCGAGGAGCTGCTCGGGACGCTGCTGGGCGACGTCGTGGACCGCGACGACGTCGTGATCTGCACCAAGGCGGGCGTGCGCCGGACCGCGACGGGCGGCGTGGTCGACGCGTCGCGCGGCGCGCTGCTCGACTCGCTCGACGCGTCGCTCCGGCGGCTGCGCACCGACCGCGTGGACCTGTGGCTCGCGACGCCCGACCCCCGCACGCCGCTCGAGGAGACCGTCTCGGCGCTGCGCCACGCGGTGCAGGCGGGCAAGGCGCGCTACGTCGGGCTGTCCAACCACGCGGGCTGGCAGGTGGCGCGCGCCGCGACCCTGCTCGAGCCGGACCCGGGGCTCGCCGCCGTCGAGGCCGAGTACTCGCTGCTGCAGCGCGGCGTCGAGCGCGAGGTGCTGCCCGCGTGCGCCGCGCTCGGTGCGGGCCTGGTCGCGTGGTCGCCGCTGGGCCGCGGCGTGCTCACCGGCAAGTACCGCCGCACCATCCCGTCGGACTCGCGTGCCGCGTCGGCGCACCTGGCCGGGTTCGTGCAGCCGTACCTGACGGCGGACGCCGCGGGGGTGGTCGACGCGGTCGTCACCGCGGCCGCCGGGCTCGAGCGCTCGCCGCTCGAGGTCGCGCTCGCGTGGGTGACGTCGAGGCCGGGCGTCGCGTCCGCGGTCGTCGGTGCACGCACCGCCGCGCAGCTGCGCGGCGCGCTCGCGGTCGAGGACCTGCGCCTGCCGCCCGAGATCACGGTCGCGCTGGACGAGATCACGGCGCCGGCCGCGGGCTACCCGGAGCGCCCCGGGCGCTGACCCGTCGCCCGACCCCGGGCACGAGCGCGCCCCGCGGCGAGCCCAGCCCTCCGCGGGCCGACGAACGCGACGCACGGCGTCGCGAGGGGCGGATCGCGGCGTCAGGCCCGCGCGTGCGCCGGGTCGTCGTCGAGGTCGAGCTCGTCGTCCTCGTCGTCGTCCTCGAGGTCGTCGTCCTCGTCGTCGTCGAGGTCGTCCTCGTCGTCCTCCTCGGCCAGGTAGAACGGCGTCGCCTCGCCGTGCACCGTTCCGAGCGCGTCGTCGTAGACCTCGAACGCGTCGGCGAGCACGTCGTACGCGTCGTCGACGGCGGGGTCGTCGTCGTCGTGCTTGGCGGCGACGGCGGCGTAGTGCGCCTCGAGGGCGGCCACCAGACGGTCGAGGGCGGCGCGCGGGTCCACGGTCATGGCACGACCGTAGCGCCGCGCGGGGCACAATGGCACCGCATCTGCACCGACGGGGCGGCCACCGCGACGGCTGGTCGTGCCGTCGTCATGACGTGACGGGACGAGGTGGGGCGATGACGGCACGCAGGCGCAGCGACTGGGCGACGCAGGGCGGGCAGTGGGAGTACCGCATGCTGACGATCCCCCGCAGCACGTCGCGCAACGACGCCCGGCGCATGCTCACCGACGAGGCCGAGTACGGCCGGTGGGAGCTCGCCCGCACGCGCCTCTACGCGGGCGGCGAGCGGCGTGTGTGGCTGCGGCGCAAGATCATCCGGGTGCGCTCGACGCTGCCCGAGACCGTCGGCTGACTTGCGCCGACGGCCCGGGGGTGGGGGCGCCCCCCCCCCCCCCCCCGC
>JAEYNO010000162.1 GCA_023412515.1 Actinomycetes bacterium | reverse complement strand
TCGGCGTGAACCACACCGACTACGACCCGGCCACGCAGCACATCATCTCGAACGCGTCCTGCACCACGAACTGCCTCGCCCCCGTGGCCAAGGCGCTCAACGACGCGATCGGCATCGAGCGTGGTCTCATGACCACGATCCACGCCTACACGGGCGACCAGAACCTGCAGGACGGCCCGCACCGCGACCTGCGTCGCGCCCGCGCCGCCGCGCAGAACATCGTCCCGACGACGACCGGTGCGGCCAAGGCCGTGGCGCTCGTCCTGCCCGAGCTCAAGGGCAAGCTCGACGGCTTCGCGCTCCGCGTGCCGACGATCACCGGCTCGGCCACCGACCTGACCTTCACCGCCTCGCGCGAGGTCACGGTCGAGGAGGTCAACGCCGCGGTCAAGGCCGCCGCCGAGGGTCCGCTCAAGGGCACGCTCGAGTACACCGAGGACGAGATCGTCTCCTCGGACATCGTGACGAACCCGCACCAGAGCATCTTCGACGCGAAGCTCACCAAGGTGATCGGCGACCAGGTCAAGATCATCGCCTGGTACGACAACGAGTGGGGCTACTCGAGCAGCCTCGTCAAGCTGACGGAGTACGTGGGCGCGCGTCTCTGACGCTCGCACCGTAGGCAGTCCATGCGTCCGCGTGCGCCGAGGCCACCCGGCCCGGTGCACGCGGACGCTGCCGTGTCCGGGGCTCGACGCCCCACGGCCGTGCCCCCGCGCCGCGGGGGAGTCCGAGCCGCCGAGCACCGGCGGCAGCGAGGGAGACACCGACCATGAAGACCATCGAGGACCTGGGCGACCTGCGCGGCAAGCGCGTGCTCGTCCGCTCCGACTTCAACGTGCCGCTCGACGGCACGACCATCACCGACGACGGCCGCATCCGCGCCGCGCTGCCCACGCTGCAGGCGCTGACCGCGCAGGGTGCGCGCGTGGTCGTCGTCGCGCACCTCGGTCGCCCGAAGGGCGCGCCCGAGGCGAAGTACTCGCTCGCGCCCGTCGCGGCCCGGCTCGGCGAGCTGCTCGGGCAGCCCGTCGCGCTGGCCGAGGACCTCGTCGGCGAGTCCGCCAAGGCGACCGTCGCGGCGCTCGAGGACGGGCAGGTCGCCCTGCTCGAGAACGTCCGCTTCGACGCGCGCGAGACGTCGAAGGACGACGCCGAGCGCGGCGCGCTGGCCGACGAGCTCGCGTCCCTCGCGGACGCGTTCGTGTCCGACGGCTTCGGCGTGGTGCATCGCAAGCAGGCGTCGGTCTACGACGTCGCGCTGCGTCTCCCGCACGCCGCCGGCACGCTCGTCCTGGCCGAGGTCGAGGCGCTGCGCAAGGCCGTCGAGGACCCCGAGCGCCCCTACGTCGTCGTGCTCGGCGGCGCCAAGGTGTCCGACAAGCTCGGCGTCATCGGCAACCTCATCACCAAGGCAGACAAGCTGCTCATCGGCGGCGGCATGATGTTCACGTTCCTCAAGGCCCAGGGCCACGAGGTCGGTTCCTCGCTGCTCGAGGAGGACCAGGTCGAGACGGTCAAGGGCTACCTCGCGCAGGCGCAGGAGGCCGGCGTCGAGATCGTCCTGCCCGTCGACACGCTCGTCGCCCCCGAGTTCGGCTCGGACGACTACCAGGTCGTCGCGGTCGACGCGATCCCGGCCGGCACGATGGGCCTGGACATCGGCCCGAAGTCGGCCGCGCTGTTCCGCGAGGCGATCCTCGCGGCGAAGACCATCGCGTGGAACGGCCCCATGGGCGTGTTCGAGCGTCCCGCGTACGCCGAGGGCACCAAGGCCGTCGCGCAGGCGCTGGTCGACACCGACGGCTTCTCGATCGTCGGCGGCGGCGACTCCGCCGCGGCCGTGCGCCTGCTCGGCTTCGACGAGGCCGGCTTCGGCCACATCTCCACCGGCGGCGGCGCGTCGCTGGAGCTTCTCGAGGGCAAGACCCTCCCCGGCATCGCTGTCCTGGAGGACTGATCGTGGCGACCACCCGCACCCCGCTCATGGCGGGCAACTGGAAGATGAACCTGGACCACCACCAGGCGACGCACACCGTGCAGAAGCTCGCGTGGAGCCTGCGCGACGCCAAGCACGACTACGCGGCCGTCGAGGTCGCGGTGCTCGTGCCGTTCACGGACCTGCGCAGCGTGCAGACCCTCGTGGACGCCGACAAGCTCGAGCTCGTCTACGGCGCGCAGGACGTGTCGGCGCACGAGTCCGGCGCGTACACCGGCGAGATCTCGCCGCTGTTCCTGTCGAAGCTCGGCTGCACCTACGTGGCCGTCGGCCACTCGGAGCGTCGGCAGTACCACCACGAGGACGAGGCCGTCGTCAACGCCAAGGTGAAGTCGGCGCTCGGCGCGGGCCTCGTCCCGATCGTGTGCGTCGGCGAGCCGCTCGAGGTGCGCAAGGCGTCCGAGCACGTGCCGCACACGCTGGCGCAGCTCGACGGTGCGCTCGAGGGCCTGACGGCCGAGCAGGTCGCGGGCCTCGTCGTCGCCTACGAGCCCGTGTGGGCCATCGGCACGGGCGAGACCGCGACGCCCGAGGACGCCCAGGAGCTGTGCGAGGCGATCCGCGTGCGCATCGCCGAGCTGTACGACCAGGCCACGGCCGACGCCGTGCGCGTGCTGTACGGCGGCTCGGTGAAGTCCTCGAACGTCGCGTCGATCATGGCCAAGCCCGACGTGGACGGCGCGCTGGTCGGTGGCGCGAGCCTCGACCCCGAGGAGTTCGCGAAGATCGCGCGGTTCCAGGCGCACACCGTCACCTGACCCGGCAGCGGTCCGGCCGGTGCGCACCCGCGCGCCCGCCGGACCACGCCGCGGGGTGCGACGGTGGTGGTCCGGACCGCCTCCCGTCGCCTACCCTGTACCGCGGTCGTCCCGTCCCCTATCCGGGGCCGGGTGACCGGAAGCACGAACCAGCACGACCCGCACCGACGCCGCGCGCGGCCCGGCGCACCGCTGCACCGACCGCCCGAGTGAGGAACCCACCGACGTGACTGCCCTGCGTATCACCCTCCAGGTGCTGCTGGTCCTGACCAGCCTCCTGCTCGTCCCGCTGGTGCTGCTGCACAAGGGCAAGGGCGGTGGCCTCTCGGACATGTTCGGTGGTGGCATCACGGCCAGCGCCGGTTCGTCGGGCGTCGCCGAGCGCAACCTCAACAGGATCACCGTCGGCGTCGCGCTGACGTGGACCGTGATGATCGTGCTGCTCGGCCTCATCGAGAAGTTCTCCGAGTAAGGGGGCACGGCCATGGCGAGCGGAAGTGCGATCAGGGGGTCGCGCGTCGGTGCCGGTCCGATGGGCGAGGCGGAGCGCGGCGACGCCGCGCCGCGCGTCTGGATCTCCTACTGGTGCGCGAACGGCCACGAGACGCGGCCGAGCTTCGCGGAGGAGGCCGCCGCCGAGGCGCCGGCCACGTGGGACTGCCCGCGGTGCGGGTTCCCCGCCGGTCAGGACCCGGAGGCGCCGCCGTCGCCCACGCGCAACGAGCCGTACAAGACGCACCTCGCGTACGTGAAGGAGCGTCGCAGCGAGGAGGACGGCGCGGCGATCCTCGACGAGGCGCTCGCCGCCCTGCGGGCGCGGCGCGGACGTCGCTGACGACGACCACCCTTCCACGCACGAACGGCGTCGCACCCCGCGGGGTGCGACGCCGTTCGCGTCCCCGGCCGGTGACGGCCGGATCGGCGCTCACCGCACGAGCAGCAGCGCGAACCCGTCGTAGCCCTTCTCGCCGACGGTCTGCACGACCGTGCCGTCCACGCGGCCGTCGGCCGCGGCGCGCTCGAGGAACGTGCGGACGCCCTGCACGCGGTCGTCGGGGTGGTCGGCGTCGACGACCGCGCCGCGGCGCACGACGTTGTCGACGACGACGAGCGTGCCGGGCCGTGACAGGCTCACCGCGCGGTCGAGGTAGGCGGCGAGCTGCTGCTTGTCGGCGTCCACGAACACGAGGTCGAACGGGGCGACGCGCGCCGCCACGAGCCGGTCGAGGGAGTCCAGGGCGGGCCCCACGACGACGTCGACGCGGTCCCGCAGGCCCGCCGCCTCGAGCGACGTCCGGGCGACCGACGCGTGCGCGTCGCTGACCTCGAGCGTCATCACCGTGCCGTCGTCCGGCAGCGACTGCGCGAGCCACCACGTGCTGTAGCCGCCCAGCGTGCCGATCTCGAGCACGCGGCGCGCACCCACGGCGCGCGCCAGCAGCTCGAGCAGGCGGCCCTGCGCGGGGCTCACCGCGATGTCGGGCAGGCCCGCGTCGGCGGCGGCGGTGCGCACGGCCACGGCGCCCGCGCCCTCGTCGACGAGGGGTGCGACGTACGCGTCGACCGCCGCCCACGCGGGGTCCACGTCGGAGCGCGGACGTCGCGGACCGGACGTCTCCGGCGCGGCGGCGGGGTCCGCACCCGGCAGCTCGGCCGCCGACGCGACGTCGACGAGCCACAGCGTCCGCTCCTGACCGCGGGCGGCGGCCGCGGGCGTCGTCCGGACGTCGTCGCCCGCGAGGGCACGCGCGACCGCGGGCGCCTTCTCGGCGCCGGCCGCGACGACCCACACCTCGCGTGCCGCGTGGATCAGCGGGAACGTGAGCGACACGCGCTCGGAGGGCGGCTTGGGGGAGTCGTGCTCCGCGACGACGAGCAGGTTCGCCTCGTACAGCGACGAGCGCTCGGGGAACAGCGACGCGACGTGCCCGTCGGGGCCCATGCCGAGCAGCAGCACGTCGAACCGGGGGGCGAGCCCGTCGCCGGCGGCGTGCGCGCGCAGCTCGGCGGCGTACGCGCGCGCGGCGGCCTCGACGTCCGGCACGTCCTCGCCGGGCCCGGGCATCGCGTGCACGTTCGCGGCCGGCAGCGCGTCGCCGAGCGCGTCGATCAGCGCCGCGCGCGCCTGCGTCTCGTTGCGGTCCGGGTCGCCGTCGGGCAGGAAGCGCTCGTCGCCCCACCACAGGTGCACGCCCGACCAGTCGACGGCGTCGCGCACCGGGGAGGCCGCGACGGCCCGCAGCGTCGCGATGCCGACGGTGCCGCCCGTGAGCACGACGTGCACGGGCGAGCGGTGCGACTGCAGGTCGACCAGGCGGGTCAGCAGCCGCGCCGCCGCGGCGGCGGCGAGGACGTCGGCGTCGGGGTGGACCAGGACCTCGGGCGTGGCGGTGCTCATGCGTCTCCTCCTCAACCCGGTCCGGCGCGGCCCGGGCGGTCGTCGCGGGGGTGCCGACGGGCCGCCCGGCGCACGCGGGGGTGCGGGGCGGCCCGTCGGTGGGGTCAGGCGTCGATGCGCGCGAGGCCCTTCTGGAGGACCTCGCCGTACACCTCGTCGGCGTCGAGGCGTCGCAGCTCCTCGACGAGGCACTCGCGCAGCTGGCGGATCGGCAGCGCGATGCGGTGCTCGGGCTGGTCGGGCTGGCGCAGCGCGGCCGTCTTGCCGTCGGGGCGGTCCAGCACGATGTCGCCCGACGCGCGCTCGAGGCGGACCTGCGTGATGGCCGGCGCACCGGGGACGCGCTCGATCTCGACCGGGCAGCGCAGGGCGTGCGCCAGCCAGGCGGCCATGAGGTCGACGGACGGGTGCGTGCTCTCACCCGTGACGACGGCGCGGCGCACGGGCTCGTAGGGCGGCTGGTCGAGCGTCGCGGCGATGAGCCCGCGCCACAGCGTCGCGCGGGTCCACGCGAGGTCGGTGTCGCCCTCGGTGTACACGCGCGCGAGGTTGCGCAGCGCTCGGCTCGGGCGCGAGCACGTCGACGTGTCGGTGATGCGCCGCTGCGCCATCTGGCCCAGCGGGTGCTCCGAGGGGTTCTCCGGCACGTCGTAGGGCCACCACGCGACGATCGGCGCGTCGGGCAGCAGCAGCGGCATGACGAGCGTGTCGAGGTGCCGCGTGACGCCGCCCGAGATGCGCAGCACCACGACCTCGCTCGCCCCGGCGTCGCCGCCCAGGCGGATCTGCGCGTCGAGGTTGGCGCGCCGCTCCTCGGTGCCCTCGGTGATGACGATGATGCGGCACGGGTGCTCGCGGCTCGCAGCGTTGGCCGCCTCGATCGCCTCCTCGGGGTCGTGCGCGTCGGCGTCGATGATGAGCGTCAGCACGCGCCCGAGCGCGATCGCACCGCCCTCGTCGCGCTCCTGCAGGAGCCGCTTGTTGATGTCCCGGGTGGTCGTGTCCGGCATGTCGATGATCACGGGAGCCTCCACGCCCGGCCGTCACGGGCCATCATCTCGTCGGCCGACGCCGGGCCCCACGTGCCGGCGCGGTACTCGTCGGGCTTGCCGTGGCTCGCCCAGTAGGCGGTGACCGGGTCGAGGATCTTCCACGACAGCTCGACCTCCTCGTGCTGCGGGAACAGCGGGGGGTCGCCGAGCAGCACGTCGAGGATGAGGCGCTCGTAGGCCTCGGGGGAGGACTCGGTGAACGCGTGCCCGTACCCGAAGTCCATCGTGACGTCGCGGACCTCCATCGCGGTGCCCGGGACCTTGGCGCCGAACCGCAGCGTGACGCCCTCGTCGGGCTGCACGCGGATCACGAGCGCGTTCTTGCCGAGCTCGGACGTCGAGGTCGACTCGAAGGGCAGGTGCGGCGCGCGCTTGAACACCACGGCGATCTCGGTGACGCGCCGCCCCAGGCGCTTGCCGGTGCGCAGGTAGAACGGCACCCCGGCCCAGCGTCGCGTGTCGATGTCGACGCGGATCGCGGCGTACGTCTCGGTCGTCGAGTCGGGGTTGAACCCCTCCTCCTCGGCGTAGCCGACGACCTTCTCGCCACCCTGCCACCCGGCCGTGTACTGCCCGCGGGCCGTGTGCTTGCCGAGGTCGCGCGGCAGGCGCAGCGCCGACAGCACCTTCGTCTTCTCGGCCCGCAGCGCCTCGGCGTCGAACGACACCGGCTCCTCCATCGCGGTGAGCGCGAGGAGCTGCAGCAGGTGGTTCTGGATGACGTCGCGCGCGGCGCCGATCCCGTCGTAGTACCCGGCGCGGCCGCCGATGCCGATGTCCTCGGCCATCGTGATCTGCACGTGGTCGACGTAGTTGCCGTTCCAGATCGGCTCGAACAGCTGGTTCGCGAAGCGCAGCGCCAGCAGGTTCTGGACCGTCTCCTTGCCCAGGTAGTGGTCGATGCGGAAGATGTCGTCCGGCCGGAACACCTGCGACACGATGTCGTTGAGCTCGCGCGCCGAGGCCAGGTCGTGGCCGAACGGCTTCTCGATGACGACGCGCCGCCACGTGCCGTCCTGCGGCTGCGACAGGCCCGAGCGGGCGAGCTGCTGGCAGACGACGGGGAACGAGCTCGGCGGAACCGAGAGGTAGAACGCGTGGTTGCCGCCCGTGCCGCGCGTGACGTCGAGGTCCTCGACCGTCTCGCGGAGCCGGTCGAACGCGTCGTCGTCGTCGAACGTGCCCTGCACGAACCGGATGCCCTCGGACAGCTGACGCCACGTCGCCTCGCGGAACGGCGTGCGCGCGTGCTCCTTGACCGAGTCGTGCACGACCTGCTCGAAGTCCTGCGTCTCCCAGTCGCGCCGCGCGAAGCCGGTCAGCGCGAAGCCGGGCGGCAGCAGGCCGCGGTTGGTGAGGTCGTAGACCGCCGGCATGAGCTTCTTGCGCGCGAGGTCGCCCGTCACGCCGAAGATCACCAGGCCGCAGGGCCCGGCGATGCGGGGCAGCCGACGGTCGCGCGCGTCGCGCAGCGGGTTCTGGTCGGGCCCGACCTTGGCGCCGCTCACCGGGCCTCCTCGGTGGACGACGCGGCGGACGTGAGGCCGGCCTCGACCGTGCCGAGCAGCTCGGACCACGAGGCCTCGAACTTCTCCAGACCCTCGACCTCGAGCTGCTCGGTGACCTCGTCGACCGAGATCCCGAGGGCCTCGATGCGGTCGAGCAGCGCCGCCGAGGCGTCCTGCGTGCCCGAGACGGTGTCGCCGCGCACGGCGCCGTGGTCGGCGACCGCGTCGAGCGTCTTCTCGGGCATGGTGTTGACGCTCCCGGCCACCACGAGCTCGTCGACGTAGCCCGTGTCGGGGTAGGCCGGGTCCTTGACCCCCGTCGACGCCCACAGCGGGCGCTGGGGCTTCGCGCCGGCGGCGGCGAGCGCCTGCCAGCGCTCACCCGCGACGACCTCCTGGTAGACCCCCCACGCGAGGCGCGCGTTCGCGATCGCCGCGGTGCCGCGCAGCTGCGCCGCCTCGGGCGTGCCCAGCGCGTCCAGGCGCGGGTCGATCGCGGCATCGACGCGCGAGACGAAGAACGACGCGACCGAGCCGATCGGCGCGAGGTCGATCCCGGCGGCGCGCGCCTGCTCGAGGCCGTCGAGGAACGCGTCGAGCACGGCGCGGTAGCGCTGCAGCGAGAAGATCAGCGTCACGTTGACGCTGATGCCCTGCGCGAGCGCGGCCGTGATCGCGGGCAGGCCCTCACGGGTCGCGGGGATCTTGACGAACAGGTTGGGCCGCTCGATCTCCGACCACAGCGTCTCGGCCGACGCGACCGTCGCGGCCGTGTCGCGCGCGAGCCGCGGGTCGACCTCGATCGACACGCGCCCGTCGACGCCGTCCGTCGCGTCGTACACGGGCCGCAGCACGTCGCACGCGTCGCGCACGTCGTCGGTGGTGATCCGCAGGACCGCCTCCTCGACGGCCGCGCCGTCGGCGGCCAGCGTGCGCAGCTGCGCGTCGTAGGCGTCGCCGTGCGCGAGGGCCGAGGCGAAGATCGTCGGGTTGGTCGTGACGCCGACGACGCCGCGCCGCACGAGGTCGGCGAGACCCCCGGACGCGATCCGCTGGCGCGACAGGTCGTCGAGCCAGACGGCGACCCCGGCGTCACGCAGGGCCTGAACAGGGGTGGTGCTGGAGGTCATGGTCGTTCCCCTTCGTCCCACGACGAGCGGTGGTGCGGGTCGTGCTGGTGGTGCGCGGCGGGGCCGGTGCTGGGGCCCGCCCCCCCGCGGGGTGGGTCAGGCCGGCAGGTCCCCCCGGCCGGCCGG
>JAEYNO010000210.1 GCA_023412515.1 Actinomycetes bacterium | reverse complement strand
AGATCAGCGCAAGCCCAAGGATCGGCACTTTGGTTCAATAGGCAGACTGAAGTGGTACATCTCTATCGAGATGTCTCTTTCCGACCCAAAGCGGACATTCGATGCCTAGATTCCCCGGGTGGCTCATACTGTGGCTGCGCATCAAGGCCGACGAGCAAGGAGGGAGCCTTGGCCCCGGAGGGGAGATCGAGATGACCGAGGACCTCTCCACAGGGTGGTGCCTTGGCGAAAGGTCGCCGCCGGGTTCCCGACCGTGCTACGAGCCGTGCCGAACGACTCGCTCAGTGGCATCCTCAACTTCAAGAAGAAGCAGAAGGAACGGTGGACACTTGGAGAAGAGAAAGCCGACCACTTCATTCGCGAGCACCGCGCGCGCCTGGATCCCGGAGTGGTGGCATGACGCCCATCGTCGTTGATGCCCTGCAGCGCCTGGCCGATGCGATCGTCGACCTGTTCCGAAACGAGCACCTGCGGTATGCCGCACCCGGCGAGCGCGCGGTCGTGGCTGAACTGTATGTGCGCGTGCGCGAGCGATTTCCGGAGTACCAGGTCAACGACGAATACGATCGCCGCGAGCGCGCCGTCAAGGATCTGATCTACCCCGACGCGGCCGGCGTCATGGACGAAGCCGATATCGTGCCGGACCTCATCGTCCATCGGGTGGGGACACAGGACCACAACCTGCTGGTCGTCGAGGCCAAGCGCCACACCAACCGCGATTTCGCCAAGGACATATGGAAGCTGCGCGGGATGACTGGCCAGGCCGGCCGTTACGCTTACGCTGTGGGCGTGCACCTGGTGCTCAACATTCCGGCCGGCCGCGTGGTCCGCGCCGATGTGTACATCGATGGCGCGATCAATGCCGAGGCAACGCAATGGTTCGCGGGCCATTTCAAATGACGTATGTGCGGCCCGCGCGAGCCTGACCCCGGTACCATGACGCGCACGCCGAGTCCTGTTCCACCCCAAGGGCCATCGCGAGAGAACCACTACGTCCCCGAGTGGTACCAGCGCGGCTTTCGCGTCGCTGGCGCCGATAGCTGGTTCCTCGACATTTCGCCACCGCGCCCGCGACCCGACGGAACCCCGATCCTCGCGAGACCGCGCCAGCGCCCGCCGAAGGCCTGCTTCTGGCAGAACGACCTGTACGTCACGCGCTTTGGCGAATACCTCAACGACCAGATCGAGACGGTGCTGTTCCAGGGCATCGACGACTACGGCGCGGCCGCGGTTCGAGCGTTCATTGGCGGCGATGTCGTGCAGGTCCACGACCAGTATCAGCCGATGTTGGCGTACCTAGGCGCGCAAAAGCTGCGCACGCCCAAGGGTCTGGACTGGATCCGCTGCCGCTACCCGGCGTTGTCCCAGCTCGAGCTGATGCGTGAGATGCAGCACCTGCGCCAAATGTTCGGCACGCTGTGGGCCGAGTGCGCGCACGAGGTGGTGTCGGCCGAGGATTCAACGGTGAAGTTCCTGATCACCGACCATCCGGTCACGACCTTCAATGCCGGTCTTCCGCTCGACGCGTCGCTGCTCGACTACCCGAATGAAGCGCCGATCACCTGGAACGGGACGCAGACGCTGTTCCCGCTGGATGCCAACCATCTGCTCATCCTGACGCACGTGCCGTACGCCAAGGACCCCGGCAGCGTGGAGCTGACCACCAAGCGCATCAACGCTCGCTACTTCGGGCACACGATGCTGCGCACAGATGCGCTGATTCGCGGACGACGCTTCGACACCGACGCAGTCATCGCGGTGAATGCCTGGCTCAAAACGCGGGCGCACCGATACATCGCGGCGGGGGACCGCGACTGGCTCTACCCCGAGCGCAGCACACCGATCGACCCGGAAATGCTCGCCCGGTTGCTGTTGCCGCTGAAGAAGGAGCTGTGGCGGCACGGCGGCGAGATCCACATCGGCTACAAGGACGGCACCTTCGGCTACCGCGACGCCTACGGGCGCACCTCGCACGAGCACGAGTTTGTCGCAAAGGCGCCGCCGGCCGCACCGCCGGGGCCGGCGGATCGATGTCCGTGTGGCGCGAAAGCTACTTTCGGGGCGTGCTGCGCGAACCTTCCGCCATGGGAGCGCCCGCCGTGGGACGCCCTTAGCCTGCGCGAACGAAACTTGGGATTTCTTCGCGCGATCGGCGGCGTGCTGGAGCTGACCGAAGAGGACTCGTGGCAGAAGGTTCAACGCACGCTGTCCGACGAGCAGGTCGCCACGCTGCACCGCATCTCCCGCAGACTTTGGCCGGAGGGGACGGACTTGGCGGCCATGCTCCCGCGCCCCGGCGACGGCGGCTTGCGGGCGATCTACATGGGCCCCTCCGACCCACGAACGGCCGGCGAAAGCATCATGAGCCTGGTGCCGCTGTTCGATCAGGTGCTGGTGATGGATCCGGTCCTGGCCTCGCGCAATTTGCGGCCCGAGTACAGCCCGGTCGACTCCCCGGCGCAGCACAAGCAGCAGTTCCTCAAGAACGTCATGTTCTGGCTGATGCTCGAGCCGTTGATCCGCGCCGGCAAGGTGCTGGTCTTTCCCGACCCGGGTGATCTCAGCCCGGAGTTCGAGTACGCCATGCGCACCATGGCGATGGAACGCACCGCGCAGTGGCGCCTGGAGCCGCAGCAGCTCGACGAGTTTCGCTGGTTGCTGCGCGACGATATGAAGCGCTCGATGCTGCAGCTGCCCGATCGCGTCCTGCTGTCCTTGGTCAAGGATGCCGCTCCGGATCAAGAAGAAGAGCATCACCTCGGCGCCGTGGCGTACATGCGGCGTCAGGGCGAGAAAGATCCGATGGCGCTGCTTCAGGTCCTTGAGGACGAAAAGACGCTAGGCCAGCTGTTCGTCGTTCGCTGCGTGAACTTGGAGGTGGCGTTGTTCATGGCGCAGAGCACCGGTGCCGTGGTCGTGACAGATGTCCGTGCGCTTTGGGATCACTTGCACCTGCATACGCGTGCCGCGCAGGCGACGGCCCCCGCGCCGACGGACGGCCCGATCACGCTCAACGCGGCGCTCAACCCGTTTGATGCGCTGGCCGTCCACGCAACCGAGTGCGCCGCGGCGGTTCGCACGGCGCTCAACGGGATCCTCACCGCTGCCGACGCCGAACCCACCAGCGGTGCCGTATCCGATCTGGTCGAGAACTTGCGCGCGAGTTGCGCCGTACTTGGCCAGGGCGTGCCCATCGCACGCGAGGAACTGCAGGTGGCGATGCACCTGACGCCGTCCGTGCCACCCAGCGGATTTGAATCGCCGACGGTGCAACGACTGGTAGTAGCCTTCGGCCGCGAACAGGCCCCGGTGACGGTAGGGCTCGCGCTGTTTCGGCGCACCGATGGCGATGCGCCGCGCGTTGACGACGATGATCCGGACTGACCGGCGTCTCGGGCTTTGAGGGCCTTGCGGGTATGCTGGGTCGGTAGATCGATCTAGGCAAGAAGGGAGACAGCAGTGAAGCTTGATGCGCCGCAGGTCCTCGAGGGTTATTTCTGGTTGCCCGGACAGCTTGACAAGGTCAGCGGGCGGCTGCGCATTTCAGAGGTCGGTAAGTGCAGCCTGGAGCTGATGGGGACCTTCGGTGGCGAGGGGGCACAGTTCCTCGACGAGCCGCGTGATCTATCGACGATTCACGGCGTCGTACAGGGCGGTGCGGTCACGTTGTACGACAGCTTCTATCTGACAGAGGACTTTTCCTTCGGCGGCGTGGCCATCTCTAAGCTGCACGTGGCCACCGTATTTCGCGGCGCGACCTTGCCGCCCGAGGCGCAGCTTCGCTTCAGCAGGATCGAAGCAGCGGTGTCCGGGCTGGATGACTGGCTGCAGATCACGGGGATCGACACCGGATTCGAGTTCGACGCCGCGCACAAGGTGCAGTCGGCCTTCATCCGCTACGTGCCGCCACCCAAGATCGAACTTTCACTGCCCGGCATGCGCGTGAGCTTTGAGTTCTTCTGGACCGCCCCGGGGGGCAAGGTCAAGAACGAAGCTAAGATCACCCACCAGGCACGACTGGTCGTCATGCCGGAAGGCGAGGGGACCTTCGACGACCTGCGGCAGCAGTTGGGGCGCCTAGTCAACTTCCTTTCCTTTGCGACCGATCAGACGCTGGGGATCGGTGCGCTTTACGCCTATTCGCCGTCCGCGACGATGGACGTGCCGGGTGGGGAGAAGCCCATTTCGATGCCCGTGTTTTACGAGAGCAGCACGCCGGTCCGACATGTGGAGGTCGAGCGCTACTCGATGCTTTTTTCCTATCCGGACGTCGCCGATCGGCTGCAGGGCATGTTGACCGATTGGTTGGCGCACCACGAAGCGCTGTCGCCGGCGTTCAACTTGTACTTCGCCGTGCGTGCCGGGCGCCATGCGTTCCTTGAAAGCCGCTTTCTGTCGATCGCCCAGGGATTGGAGACGCTCCACGACCGCACCAGCAGCGAGACGGTGGAACTGCCCGAAGAGTTTGCAGAGCGCGTTTCCGTGATCCTCGCCGCTTGCCCGGAACCGCATCGCGAATGGCTCGAGGAACAACTTGCGTACGCCAACAAGTTGTCCCTGCGCAAACGGATGCAGCGCCTGCTCAAGCCGTTCACTAGTCACTTTGGCAACGCCGAAGCGCGCAAAGGGTTCGTGGACAAGATGGTGGACACGCGCAATTACTTGACCCATTACGACCCGGCACTCGCCGCTCGCGCCGCGAAGCGCGGCGACCTGCTACCGCTGGTCTCCAAGCTCGAGGCCTTGTTCCAGCTCCACCTGCTGCTCCTGGTCGGCATTGACCAATCGCGCATTGATGCGCTGATTGCCTCCAATCGCAAGCTGCGTTGGCGGCTTGGCATGGAGCCGGGGTGATCCACACGGGACCTAGGACGTCGACGACGCCACGGGCAGGCCTTGGCTGTGCCAGACGTAAAGCCCCCTAAGCGGAGGATCCAGTTCAAGCCGGGCCTACACAATTCAGGCGTTGCGCGATGTCCGCTCATGGCCGACAGCAGACATAACACTCGGATAGGGCGACTATCGTCCCCCAACCCGGCTGGTCAGATGCGCACCTCAGCCATGCGCTCCCGAGTCCACCTGGGGGCGACAGGATCGGGGCATTGAGTCACTATCTGTTGGCGGCCTTCTTAGGGTGCGTAGGGTACTTCATCGCACAGCAACAGCCATTGAGGCCAGATTCCAGCAGCCCGTAAGTCTTCTCAGCGGGGGTGTGCGGGCCTCTTCGACCTGCTGTTGTACTGAATCAGGTTGAGCTCGATGGATATCTTTCTCACGCCGTGTAAGGGCAGACGTTCAGCGAGTTCAGACGACATCCAGTGCACGCCCCCTTTTCGCGTCTCCAACGCATCAATCCCCAGAAGGCTTGCAGGCCGGGTTGCGGTCGCACGGCCCCACAGCTGATTGAACCGTCGTGGCGCGGACATCGGCTGAACGTCCACAGGAGCCGATGCCCGCAGCCCGCCATCTCTGAAGATTATCTCGTCAAACGTAAGGCTAACTGAAGCCATGGCATCGTAGAGAGACTGGGACATAGATCCAGCTCCCACTACAAGGTTGGAGCCGAACCGGTGTTGAAGCAGGCGATTCAATAGAATCTCGAGCTTCTCGAATCGGTGCTGCATAGACTGGCGCTCTGCTCCGTGCGGCGCATAGAAGGTTGAGCCAACTTTTGCATGGAAGGTGGGTAGCCTGCCGCCTCTGTAGAAATCATCAATAACGTCAGGCTCGGTCAAACTAGGAGGGATACCAGACGAAAGTGGACCGGAGAGCGCGCGCTTTAGCCAAGAGAGTTCACTCTCACTATCACCTTTCGGCGTGGCCTCACTCGCCAAACACTCCAACGCCAAATAGGCATTTCGATATGCGTCAAAGAGATCGTTTGAGGTGAGTGCTAAACGGTAGAATCGTAGAGCGGCGTGGCGCGGGAGCGGACCAGGAGCTGGCGACATCGCAGTCGGTTCGGCCGCACCAACGCTGGCGATTGCCCTCACCGACCACGGCATATCCGCCGTATTGACGAGCACGAGCTCGTAACCATCTTCATCCTCTATCCACACTAAGTACGTGCAGTCACCTTCCGTTGTCTGAAGCGTCGACTGCCTATTCGCTGCCAGTACGTCCAAGGCATCTTGCAACAGACGCCACGCCTCCTTCTTGGCATCTTCCTGACTCAGCGACGCGCTCAGCGCTACCGTCGCGAACGACGCATTCTTCCGGACGACTACATTGCCCTCAGGAAAACTAAGCGTCGACGAAGTTGTCGAAGGCGAATCGAGGAGAAAGGCAGCGCCGCTGCCGCCGGAGAGGTATGGAAACGGTTCGTTCATGCAAGAGTTGTCACGAGTGGCTTCCTTCGAACTAGCTATTTGACGGTGCGCTGGGCGTAGTGCAATCGCCCTGGTTGAACTGCTTCGCTGGCGTCGGGACTTCTAGCTCGAGAATCCAACCCTCCTCTGAGGCCCAGAAGTCCGCCCCAGAAGTCGGTGGCATAGAGGTTGCCCAGTCGCGCAGGAACTGGTAGAGCCTGTCCAAAGCCGCTTGATCTTCCGGAGTCATAATGCCTCCTAGAACGGCGCCGCACAGCTGGCGGATGGCCACACTTTGCCGTTTCCGGGCTCGCCAAGCGCCCGACTCCAAGGACTGGCCCCTGTCGTCTCAGCCTTCGAGAACCCGTTCCGTATGCTTCCGGCATGGCACTCAGATGGCTCCCGATCACCGGTCCAGCAGGCCGTGGTCCAAGGAACGCGCTCTATGTCGGGGGCACCGAGGTCGCGTGGGTGGATCTGCGCGTCACAGGCGGCTGGATCGCGTTCCTCCGCCCCCCGGGCCGGGAGCCGGTGATCCGGGACTGTACGGACGGGGCTACGGGCCGGGCAGGCTGCGAGGCCTGGGCCCTCCGCCATTTGACCGCGCTGCAGGCGTACGACGAGCACCGGCACCTGAAGTGGCTTGCCCGCCAGACTTGGCGGGGGCGGGACGCGATGCTGGCCCGGCAGCGGCTGGCAGCTCTCGACCGAAAGGCACCAGCAGCCCCCGCATCCCTGCAGGGACCCGCATGGCTGGATTGCGTGCTTACCGGGGAAAGTGGACGACCAGGGGACAGCCGTGGACGATCCGGATCCGGAGGGCATGCACCGTGCGTTGCTGGTGACTCCAGCGTGGCGCAACTTGCCGTCGCCTGAAGTCGGCCACCTTCCGCGCGACGTGTCAGAAAACTCTGAACTTAGGAACCTTTTAGTTCCCTCTCCACCATGGCCCGGGAAGGTCCGGCCTTCTTGGCCGCCTTGCGAACGGCCTCTGGGCTCTTGCCGGTCTTCTTGGCTAGATTGGCCACTTCATGATTCTGGCCACCAGCAACTCGCTTGCGGTCGAATCGGCCGATCTTGCTACTATCGTCTGGCACGGTGCGCCCTGCTGTGTGTGCGGGCATCGAGTCCTCACCTGCGTTCAAAGCGCCGCGAAGACCGTTCGGCGAGCCACGCGCTAGGATGCATGCCAGAAGGGTCTTCGCAATGTGCTACTCCGCTAAGGTCGAACGTGAGTTCAAGATGTTCGTCAGGGCCACCGGGTCTAAGATGGACATCCGCAGATATGTGGAGGGCTTCTGGTGGGATCAGGTGCGCGACTCGGTCACCAGTGACCTTGTTTTTTACGTCCATCTCGGTGCCGGATGGTCCAAAGACGGCTCCCCACAGTCGACACGAGAAAATTCTCAACTCATTGAGTTTCGGAGGAACATGGGTTGATTCTTTGGATATGACACGGCGGTCTTCTGGGTTGTTTGATTCATTGAAGAGTGATGTCCCAATTGGCGGTGGTTCGGGTCTTGGCGGATGGCCTCACTTGACCTACGGTTCTCTAGTCGTGGGGACGCTGCTGTTCTCGAGCCGAGTTTGGGTTGATCAGGCGGGTGGACCAATGATTCGTGTTCTTAGTGACAGCGCAGGTCGCAAGTTGCAGGAAGCAAGGCGTGTGTTCGGGTCAGATGAGAAGGCACAGCATTGGTTGTCACACTGGTCACAATTCTTTAGGAGGCATGCCCTTGGAAATGGCTGGCACCGAGAAGGAATGCGAGCTGGCGATGGACGAACTTGTGCGGATAGAGTTCGGTGACCTCACTTAGATGCTGAGCGAGACCAATGTTTCCTAGACATGCGGCTCCAGGGGCGTGAGCCATGAACTTTGTGAAAGTTCAGCCCAAGGTCGTGCGTGTACTCCGTGATGGGTCTCTGGTTTTCGGCGGCCTTGCAGTATTTCTATTCGCTGACAGAGGGGCTCTCTGGGCTGGGGCCGCGGGACTGACAATGTGGACTGCGCTTCAAGCTCTGGCGCTCCTGGTAGAGTGTGTGGTCGTCCGGGAGGGTTGATTTCCCCTCACAGTGACGCCCTCCCGCTTTTGAGTGGCGCGGCGATTTTGAGTCCAATCTCCCATCGAGGAGGCGATTGGACATGAAGAAGCGCTTTACCGAGGGATAGATCGCTTCCAGCGAGAGGCCGAGGCGGGGCTGCGGTCACCGATCGTTGAATTGCTAGCTGCGCGACGAATGCGTCGATTAGCACCTGTTCACCACCCGCGCCACGCGCGCACGGTGCTCCAAACCGGCCGGTCGCGTCTTACTTAGAGCTTCGCATGTAGCTACTGACCAGCCGTGCCAGGGTCACCGGCCTGCTGGGACCCCGCCACTGGCTCGGTCAATCCGTGACGCTCACCGCAGATGTCTTCTTAGGTGTTACGGGTGGCAGGCGCCAGCCGAGGGTCACATACTCAGTCGTCGGGACGTCACCCGCAGTTTGCTGGCCAAGTGCTTCGACCGCACGTGCATGCTATCGCAAACGTCTGAGTCTAATAGTTTCTTGGTTGGGTCAGGCGATGGTTGCCGTCTAGAGACAGACCTTCGTTCCATGCACACGCAAACTTGATGCGCGCGATCCTCTAGCCGGCACACCGTCCGGCACATCGGAAGCTGCACCGACGGAGCATACGCACTACTGGGCACCCAGCTAGGCGTCCGAAGCCCATGTCAGCAACGACGGATCGGCGGTGGTCGTGTCTCTCCATCGCTACTTCGTCGGGGGTATCGTTCCTCCCACGTTGAAGATCGATGCTCCGGCATGCCTTTCAAGGTCGGGCGCCCACTTTCCGAGAATCTCAACAGCGTCCAAATTCCTGTCGTTCAGTTCCCTGCAAATAATGACGAAAAGCTCGGTCAACTGATCATTAACTTGTTGAAGATACGCCACCTTCTCGCGAAGCTCAGTGACCTGCTGCTTCCTAGACGCAGCGGCTGCGGAACCCGAGACCAACTTGGTCCGTTGCTTAGTCGAGCTCATCCATCTGCGCAGTTCTGAGTCACGCCACAAAGTCTGCCGTGCGACACCGACTAGCCGTGCAAGCTCGGCCTGAGTTATGTCGACGGTTCCATCCTCAGCTGTCCTTGCGGCAAGGATCTCAAGCGCGGCTTGGCGCCAATTGGATTTCCTAGCCATTAGATGACCTCAAGGTGTACCGTCCGAGGCGCCTTTCCAGTCCGTGGCCTCGCAGCGTACGCCTTGAGCGCCTGGTCACAGCCACGTATCACATCGCGAATGTGGCTGATGTGTTGATCGATGGTCTCCTCGCTATTCAGTTCCTCGTTGAATACTTCCCTGAGATCAGCCGCCGCCGGATACAGCACCCGAAGCATCGCCATGTACTGCTCCCGCATCGTCTCGATCGCCCGCTTGGCTTGAAGATCCGTTGGGTCAACGAGAAATGATGGACACGCCGACTCAGTTCCGAATCCCTTGAGACACATCAAGCCCTTCTCGCATGGAGACAAGAACAATTCGCGCGAACACGTTCCCGTAGGCACGAAATGGAGAACTCGAAGTCTCGATCGCAAGTGCTCTTCTAGCATCTCCTCAGAAAGACCAGATTCGCGCCATTCCTTCACTTGTCTACCAAGGTAGTCGTCGGGAGGGTCTTGGGCTAGATAGCGATCACGCATGACCTCCGCTCGTTCGGCCGCCGTCCTATGGTCATAGATCCTAGACTGAAATGGCGTCCTCCCCATCCAGAGGTCGACGAGTGCCTCCGACGGCCCAGATCGAAAGATCGCAGTGGTTACCCAGTGCCGGATCTGATGAGGGTGAATAGAAAAAGTGTGTCCCTGCGAGTTGGTGATGGACAATCGCTCGAAGATGGTGCGCCCCTCGTTCGTACTGGAGAGGTGGCGGTAATAGTCTGATCGGAAGATGGGGCGCGGCAGTATTCCGAGCCCCTTTTGCCCGGAGAACTGGTTCTCCCACAGCACCACAAGGTGCGTGCCGATGCTCCGTGGAACTCCTTGCCGAACTAGCCGTCCCGGGTGTGGTTTCCCTTCGTCATCAAAGCTCACAAGCTCTCTGTAATGCTGCTGCAAGTGCCTCTTGTAGCGCTGAACCAGTTCCGCCTTTAGCCTATCGATTCGTACCGCCCAGCACTGCCCCCCTCCTTGACGGGACAACGCGAGTGCCCTCAGTCGCTTCCATTCGGCAGCAATTCTGCGCTTGGCGCACTCGGCGAGCACCTTGCCCTCAAACACGCCCTCTCGGGAGAGCAGAATCAGGAAGTCTCTTGCGCTCCCATAGAACCAGTCCGCCTTTACCAGACAGGATCTCCCGCCCTCCAGATGCAATGCAATCTGGCTGGCCGGAAGGCATCTGCTTCCAGACTGCCCGGTCCGCTTGTCAGGGCAAACGCAGAAATCCGTCCAGTCCCATTTCGCAAAGCGCGCCTCCATCCACTCCACGAAACGTGCCGCAATGATCCGCGGAAGCTGGACACCACAGTCCGCATACTTTCCTTCCGATACAAACTCCTTCCCAGAAACATCGAACGCTCTTGTTAGCTCCGCGATTTGGTAGCAGTTGTCCGGATCCAGTCCGGCAATAGCAAGCTGTGAGGAGAACGAAGTTGGTACACCTCTCTCTGCACGAACCTTCCTTAGCTCCTCATCTACGAATGCGAACCCGCGTCTCTCAATGTCTAGTGCGCGTTGCCTCGCGCCCCTGCAAGCCTCCATCAAGTAGTCGTGTGCTTCGAGAACTGCCGGCTCCCAGATCTCGCTGATCGGTCGAGCTGCGGCCGGCTGTCCCTTCTGATTGGGGACTCTGATGAAGAGCGTTCCCCCATCCTCTCTCCGCTGCATACAGCTTATCGACAGGGCAGCAACCTCGCCGATTCTCATGCCGGTGGCCATTGCGAACGCTAAGGACTCCAGCCTAATCAGGTCGTAGCCCGGCGCTGGCTCAAACGTGGGGTCCGCCCTCACCCTGGCCCTGGCCTCCCCAATTCCCTTATGGAGGTCGGGCACAAACTTTCCGCCGTCCACAGCAGAGTCGTCACCCACCTCGATCGCGTGCCTCGTCGGGTTTCGTAGTCGTGGGCGCCACGATAAGTAACGATCAAGTACAGTACCTGCAGCACTGCCGCTTCCGACCCTGGTGGCATTGAGGAACTGGACGAACTTGCCGATCGCATTTGCCCGGCAGTAGGTCGTGGTGGGCAAGTAGGTCCGCGCGATTCTTGCGACAGTTCGGTTGAAAACCACCGGACTGATTCTTCGCCAAGCGTCAGCGTCGTGGCCCAAATCTTCCGCGAGCAGGTTGAATCCGTAGAGTCTGCCGTGGATCCCCTCGAGCGAAAGCCCATCTTCGATGGCATCGATAACGAAGCAACGACCAAGTACGTCACACACGGACAACGCGGCGCCGCCGAAATCGCCACATGGTTTCGGGAACCGCATGCGGCGGCCCCTCACGAGCCACGACGGGTCTGAGTACTCCGCTCGAATGACAGCCCGCTCTTGGAAGGTACTGAACTTGTCTCGGCCGACCTCTTCCAGCAAGCGTATACGTCGATGGAACGCGTCAGTCTCTATCATTCTGCACTGCCTCAATTACCGCATTTGCTCCTGCCAGCGCTCTGTCCAGTTGCATCTTCACGGGCCCTGTCGATTGCTCAGCAATTGTGTCCCTGAGCTGCAGAATCACGCGCCGTGCCTGGCGATGGTTAGCATCCTTGAATGGCTGGAACTTGTGACATGCATAGCAACTCACTGTCGGATGATAGGGGCAGGGGTCACTTCGACTGCAGATCCCTAGGTTCGCCACACGCACCTCACCGGCGCAAGGGTCCCCGCTTGGCCTTAGCCGCCCACTCCACGCTTCCGCAGCCTCTTTGATATCTGCACTTGTCGCGTGCGCGGCATTCACAAAGTCAATTAGGTCGTTGCTGAACCTGAAGTAGTGCCTCACGGCACATACGCCCTGATGGTCTAACGCTTCTGCGACGTCTTCTGGACTGTGTCCACTGATGACCATTGCCGTCGCTTTTGTTCGACGTAGCCGGTACGCACTCAGTTGAACTACATCTTCAGCGTCGCGATCTGACCGCTTCAGCTGAAGGGCCACACCAATCTGAACGATCTCGCGGCTTATCTGACCCGATCTTGGGTGCATGACGTATGGCCGGAGGGCCTGGTCATCCCACATGGTGCGCACTTTCGCCTCGGATCCAATCGACGGGAACATTGGGATCGGAACTGCATCTACTTGTGCACGTGGTGCTTTGAGGCTCCGCGATAGGCGCGCTCGAAGTTGTTTAATGGTTGCTGTGGTCTCGGCGATGTGCTCTGCAAGAGCCGTAGCTGTTTCGGCGCTTACGTAGCGCTTCCGCATGTTCGACGTCGCTCTTCTTTTCCTAGATCGACGAACACCCTTCACCGACGGCACGAGAACGAAGTTGCCAACGTCATCCGTGCCAAAGTCATCGATACGCATTAGGGCGAGCTGGATGGGCCGGACGCCCCAGTCTCTGCATAAATAGAAGAGCGCACGCTGGCGAGTCCAGCCTTCCCGCTGGCTGATCGCTTCCTCAAACCTCCGGAGCTCTTCATTTGTCAGCGGGCCGGTGTCCTGGTCAAGATATAAAGTTGCATGGTCTCGCCGCCTATGGCTTCTCGGCTGCTTGATGCTTTCGAGGTCTCCTTCCTCGAATTCGGGTAGTCCTTGTTCCACGCACCACTGGAAGATCGCCTTTGCGCCTGCTGCTAACTGGGGTCGACCAGCTTCAGCCTCTCGTATGACGATCCTTCTGACCCATTTAAGGATTGCGCCCGCAACCTCAGTGCCGTCAGAGGACAGTTCCAGCTCTTTCAACAGAGGCGCTATGTCGAACAATGGCCTGACATCTACGTGGGTCTGCATACGCTCGACGACGCACGATCTGAATATCCATTCAACGGCGGCATTGGGATGGAATGATTGGCCCCATTTAAGCTTCCACGTGCCGTATCCAACATGAAAGAACTGGATCTCTCTTGCCCACGCCCCATCGCGGCCGATGGTATCTAGACGCTGCCCAAAGCTTGTTATCACGGCTGCGTCTATTGGCTCTACGTCGATGGCCAGCAAGGTGGAAGCGGCCTCAATGAGCGAATCTAGCGGCAACGCTCTCATCATGGCTACACTCACTCGCTGGCGCTCATCAGAAGTCGGCCCAGGGCCGCCGATATCGACTCCCTTGTGTACAGCAACGGCATCTTGGAGCTGGCACTCCAGCCAGCGAAGTAGATCAACTGATCCTGGAAACCATCTGGGAGACGACCTCTTGCATCACGTACCATGTCACAGAGTGCATTCATTGCAGTCGTACGTAGGCGGTGCGGATGCAATCCGTTTTTCGTGGCTCGCACTGAAGCAGCGGCGAGCATTTTGTTGATTGTCGTAGCTGCCAACCGACGACCGTCCCGGGCACTCAGAAACACCGCGGGGGACGGCCGGCGAGCTTGAACGTAGCGAGGACGGGCCCGCTCCAGGTAGTCTGAAAGCAGACGGGCCAACCGTGCTGGTATGGGCAGAGTGCGTTGCTGGGTCTTGAGGCTTGCTCCATCTCGCCTCCTATTTGCTGCATTCTTGGTGGGCCGCTTGAACGTGATAGTCGGCTTCGCGCCAAGCTGGAGATCATCGATCTCCAAGAGGACTGTTTCTGAACGCCTCGCGCCAGTGGCAAGCATCAGGCGCCAGATGCAATAGTTTCTAAGCTGAAGCGCTTCATCCTTTGCAGGATTCTGTTCCGATCCTGGAAGTAGGATTCCGTCCAGCTCCTCCAATTCTTCTTTGGTTAGTCCTAGGGCGTTCTGTGCAATTGCGCCTCTCTGCGCTCTTACCGCGAACAACTTAGCTAGCCTGGAAATTACCGTCTTCTGCCACCGCTCAGCCTTTCTCAACTGCTCCAAGCTTAGATCTTGGTGAGAAAGTCGGTAGTCGAAGACGAACTGCAAAAACATGCAGATCGAGTTTGCTTGCCGGCTAATAGTGCTTTGAGCGAAATCACTTCCGTCGGAACGTGAGGAGGTGAACGTCACTAAGCTTTGCAATTGACTGGGTCTGAGGCCCGTTTGGCTTGTGAATGAATCATAAATGTCGACGCCCGCGACGGCGGCCCACCTGTAAAGCCTCAAGACGTCGCTCAGATACGCCCGGACGCTGTTTGGGCGCCGAGTTAAGGCAAGTTGGTCAGCCCAGAGGTTGGGCAGAACCAGCGGAAGGCCGCCCCTCAGGAGTACGGGATGGAGCGAGCCATCGGCCCGGGAGTAGAGCCTCAGGGAGATGTCCACCGTGTCGGCTAGTCCTTACGCAACATAGGGAGGATGCTACATAAGGGCCACAACCATCCCAGCGGCAATCCCGAACCCAGCGCCGCCGACCGCGCGGTGACCGCGCAGCTCAAGCAGTCGCTGGCCCTGGTGGACGTACGGCTGCTCGACCATTTCGTGATTGGCGATGGCGCGCCGGTATCGCTGGCCGCACGCGGCTGGATCTAGGGACGCGCGGCCGCCAGCGCCTCGTCCAGTGGCAGCAGTGCGCGCATGGCATGGCCGGACGGGAGCGCCACGCCGTCCTCCACCGCCTGCGCGAACCGCACCGCGGGGTCGGATTCCAGCCGTCGGCGCAGGCGCAGGATGCGCGGATAGTCCGTGGGATCCAGGGCGCCATGGAACGTGGCCCAGCGGGCCACGCCCACGAACACCGCGTCGGCCAGGCTGGGGCGCTCACCCAGCAGGAAGGGCGCGTCGTCGAGCATGGCCTCGAGCCTGGCGTGGCGGTCGACCGCGGCCTCGCGGCCGAACGTGCGCAGCAACGCACGCGACGATTCCGTCATGCCGGCGGCCTCCATTGCGATCCAGTACGGCGTGAACGCCGACGTGAACCCGGTGTTGAGGTAGGCCATCAGCTGCCACATCCGTTCGCACGCGCGAACCGGGCGCGAAGCTCACGCGGCGTGCGTGGTCGCGCTGTTCGATCCAGCGCGCGATCGCCAGGGTCTCGGTCAGCACGCCGCCGTCGTCGCGGATCAGCACCGGGGTTTCGCGGCGGCCGTTGACCCGGCCGTACGCGTCCGTCTGCATCTGTGCAGGCATCTCCACCCGGGCCAGGCGGTAGGGCTCGCCCAGCCACTCGAGGGCGGCGACCAGGCCCAGGGAACTGCCCTGGGGATAGCCGGTGAGCAGGATGGGGGACATCACGATCTCCTCAGTTGGCGGGGGAGATGGATGGTCGTATCGTGGACTTTGCAGGTGAAGACTGCCGGGCTGACACCTATCGTCCACGTATGGAGACCTTTGCCATGGCCACCCGTCTCGATGACTGGTCCTGCTTCGTACACGCGGTGGACGCGGGCGGATTCACCGCCGCCGGTCGCCGGCTGGGGTGCCCCAAGACCACGGTCAGCAAGCGCGTCGCCGCGCTGGAGGCGCGCCTCGGCGTGCGCCTGCTCCACCGCAGCTCGCGCCGGTTCCAGCTCACCGATGCCGGCCGCGAGGTGTTCGAACATGCGCGCGCGGCGATGATCGAGCTCGAGGCGGCGGAAGAGGCTGTGCAGCGGCGCAGGGCCGAGCCGGCGGGCCCGGTGCGCCTCACCGCCTCGGTGCCGGTCGCCCAGGGCCGGCTCGCGCGGGTGCTGCCGGCGCTGGCGCTGCGCCATCCGCGGCTGCAGCTCCAGGTCCACGTCAGCGACCGCATGGTCGACCTGGTCCGCGACGGCTTCGACATCGCCATCCGCAGCCACTTCGCGCCCCTGCCCGATTCGGACCTGGTCGCCCGGCCCATGGGTCGCGATCCGGTCGTGCTGGCCGCCGCCACCGCCTACCTGGACGCGCACGGGTACCC
>JAEYNO010000164.1 GCA_023412515.1 Actinomycetes bacterium | reverse complement strand
TCGTGCGCCGTCGGCGCACCGGCAAGAAGCGCTGATAGGAGCCCGAGAGAATGCCTCGCAGCCTCAAGAAGGGCCCGTTCGTCGACGGCCACCTGCAGAAGAAGGTCGACGCGCAGAACGAGGCCGGCACGAAGAACGTCATCAAGACGTGGTCGCGTCGCTCGATGATCACGCCCGACTTCCTCGGCCACACCTTCGCGGTCCACGACGGCCGCAAGCACACCCCGGTCTTCGTGACGGAGTCGATGGTCGGGCACAAGCTCGGCGAGTTCGCTCCGACGCGGACGTTCCGCGGCCACGAGAAGGACGACCGGAAGGGCCGTCGCCGCTGACCCCGGTCAGCCTGGTGACGCCCTGACGGCAGAGACAAGAGAGCAGGACAGCGATGGAAGCCAAGGCGAAGGCGCGGTTCGTCCGCGTCACGCCCCAGAAGGCCCGCCGCGTCGTGGACCTCATCCGTGGCAAGCAGGCGGCAGAGGCCGTGGCGGTGCTGAAGTTCGCGCCGCAGGCCGCGGCGGAGCCCGTCCTCAAGACGGTGCAGTCCGCGGTCGCGAACGCGGTCGAGGGGGCCAAGCGCAACAGCGAGCGCCTCGACGAGGCAGACCTCTACATCTCGGAGGTCTTCGTCGACGAGGGCCCGACGCTCAAGCGCTTCCGCCCGCGCGCGCAGGGTCGCGCCGGTCGGATCATGAAGCGCACGAGCCACATCACGGTCGTCATCTCGCAGCGCGAGAAGGCGACCTCCACCAAGGGAGGGACCCGCTAGTGGGACAGAAGGTCAACCCGCTCGGGTACCGCCTCGGCATCACGACCGACCACCGGTCGCGGTGGTTCGCGGACTCGACGAAGCCGGGCCAGCGGTACCGCGACTACGTGCGCGAGGACGTGCAGATCCGCAAGCTCATGAGCACGGGTCTCGAGCGCGCCGGCATCGCCAAGGTCGAGATCGAGCGCACGCGTGACCGCGTGCGCGTCGACATCCACACCGCCCGCCCGGGCATCGTCATCGGGCGTCGCGGTGCGGAGGCCGACCGCATCCGCGGCGAGCTCGAGAAGCTCACGGGCAAGCAGGTCCAGCTGAACATCCTCGAGGTCAAGAACGCCGAGATCGAGGCTCAGCTGGTCGCCCAGGGCATCGCCGAGCAGCTCGCGAGCCGCGTGTCGTTCCGTCGTGCCATGCGCAAGGGCATCCAGTCGGCCCAGCGCGCCGGTGCCAAGGGCATCCGCGTGCAGGTCTCCGGCCGTCTCGGCGGCGCGGAGATGAGCCGCACGGAGTTCTACCGCGAGGGTCGTGTGCCGCTGCACACGCTGCGCGCGAACATCGACTACGGCTTCTTCGAGGCCCGCACGACCTTCGGCCGCATCGGCGTGAAGGTCTGGGTCTACAAGGGCGACGTCACCGAGAAGGAGTGGGCACGCGAGCAGGCCTCGCAGGCTCCCCGCCCCTCGCGTGGCCCGCGTGGTGACCGCGGCGACCGTGGGGACCGTGGTCCCCGTGGCGGCGGTCGTCGTACCGAGCGTCAGGACGCTCCCGCCCCGGCCGCCGAGCAGGCGCCCGCGGCGGACGCGCCCACCGAGTCCGGAACGGAGGCCTGAGCCGTGCTGATCCCGCGCAGGCTGAAGCACCGCAAGCAGCACCACCCGAAGCGCTCCGGCGCCTCGACCGGTGGCACCACGATCTCGTTCGGTGAGTTCGGCATCCAGGCTCTCGAGCCCGCCTACGTCACCAACCGGCAGATCGAGGCTGCTCGTATCGCCATGACCCGCCACATCAAGCGTGGTGGGAAGGTCTGGATCAACATCTACCCGGACCGTCCCCTCACGAAGAAGCCCGCCGAGACCCGCATGGGTTCCGGCAAGGGCTCGCCCGAGTGGTGGATCGCCAACGTCAAGCCCGGCCGAGTCATGTTCGAGCTCGCCGGCGTCCCGGAGCCGCTCGCGCGTGAGGCCATGCGCCGCGCGCAGCACAAGCTCCCGATGAAGACACGTTTCATCGTGCGCGAGGGTGGTAACTGATGGCTATCGGAACCAAGGATCTGGCTCCCAGCGAGCTGGACACCTTCGACGACGAGAAGCTGGTCGCCGAGCTGAAGAAGGCCAAGGAGGAGCTGTTCAACCTCCGCTTCCAGTCCGCGACCGGTCAGCTCGAGAGCCACGGGCGCCTCAAGGCCGTCCGCAAGGACATCGCGCGCATCTACACGATCCTGCGCGAGCGCGAGCTCGGCATCCGGACCGCCCCGAGCGCGGAGTGAGGCACTCATGAGCACGAAGCACGAGCAGACCACGGCGACGACGGACCCCCGCGGCTACCGCAAGACCCGCCGCGGCTACGTCGTCTCCGACAAGATGGACAAGACCGTCGTCGTCGAGGTCGAGGACCGCGTCAAGCACCCGCTGTACGGCAAGGTCATCCGCCGCACCAGCAAGGTGAAGGCGCACGACGAGCTGAACGCCGCCGGCATCGGCGACCTGGTCGAGATCATGGAGACCCGGCCGCTGTCGGCGACCAAGCGCTGGCGCGTCGTCGAGATCCTCGAGAAGGCCAAGTGACACGGGCCGGCGGCCCCCTCGCGGGGTCGCCGGCACCTGCAAGCAGCACCACGACAGTTGCCCACGGCGCGGGCGGGCCCGCCCGCCCGCGGCGTGTGCACCACGGCAACCATCCGTATGGCCAGGCTCGGCGCCACGGCTGACCGAGAACCCGCCAGACGACAGGAGTAGCTAGATGATCCAGCAGGAGTCGCGACTGCGTGTCGCCGACAACACGGGTGCGAAGGAGATTCTCTGCATCCGTGTGCTCGGCGGCTCCGGCCGTCGCTACGCCGGTATCGGCGACGTCATCGTCGCCACCGTCAAGGACGCGATCCCCGGCGGCAACGTCAAGAAGGGCGACGTCGTCAAGGCGGTCGTCGTGCGCACCCGCAAGGAGCGCCGGCGTCCCGACGGCTCGTACATCAAGTTCGACGAGAACGCCGCGGTGATCCTCAAGAACGACGGCGAGCCGCGCGGCACCCGCATCTTCGGCCCCGTGGGCCGCGAGCTGCGCGACAAGAAGTTCATGAAGATCATCTCGCTGGCTCCGGAGGTGCTCTGACCATGGCGAAGATCAAGAAGGGCGACCTGGTCGTCGTCATCTCGGGCCGCGACAAGGGGCAGCAGGGCCGTGTGCTCGAGGTGCTCCCCGAGACGCAGCGCGTCGTGGTCGAGGGCGTGCAGCGCGTGCAGAAGCACGTGAAGGCGGGCCAGTCGGCCCGCGGCACCCGCACCGGTGGCATCGAGACCGTCGAGGCCCCCATCCACATCAGCAACGTGATGCTCGTGGACCCGGAGACCAAGAAGGGCACCCGGGTCGGCTACCGCACCGAGCAGGTCGAGCGCGACGGCCGCACGCGCACCGTGCGCGTCCGCGTCGCCAAGCGCTCCGGTAAGGACATCTGATGACCGAGACCACCATCGAGGCCCCGGCCCTGCCGCGTCTGAAGACGCGCTACGCCGAGGAGATCAAGCCGGCGCTCTTCGAGCAGTTCGGCCACGAGAACATCAACCAGGTCGCGCGGCTGGTCAAGGTCGTCGTCAACATGGGCGTCGGCGAGGCCGCGAAGGACTCCAAGCTCATCGAGGGCGCGATCCGCGACCTGACCCAGATCACGGGTCAGAAGCCGCAGGTCACCAAGGCCCGCAAGTCGATCGCGCAGTTCAAGCTGCGCGAGGGCATGCCGATCGGCGCGCACGTCACGCTGCGCGGCGACCGGGCCTGGGAGTTCCTGGACCGCCTGCTGAACATCGCGCTGCCGCGCATCCGCGACTTCCGCGGCCTGTCGCCGCAGCAGTTCGACGGCAACGGGAACTACACGTTCGGTCTGACCGAGCAGTCGGTGTTCCACGAGATCGACCAGGACAAGATCGACCGGGTCCGCGGCATGGACATCACGGTCGTCACGACCGCGACGACGGACGACGAGGGGCGCGCGTTCCTCAAGCTCCTCGGCTTCCCGTTCAAGGAGAACTGACCATGGCGAAGACCGCCCTCATCAACAAGGCGGCCGCGAAGCCGAAGTTCGCGGTCCGTGGGTACACGCGCTGCCAGAAGTGCGGTCGCCCGCACTCGGTGTACCGCAAGTTCGGCCTGTGCCGGATCTGCGTGCGGGAGATGGCCCACCGTGGCGAGCTCCCCGGCGTGACCAAGAGCAGCTGGTAAGAACCACCGGACGTCGGTAGGTCCGCGGCCCCTGACGGGGCCGCGGATACCCCGGCGAGAAAGGGCAGACGCCCGATGACCATGACCGACCCGATCGCAGACTTCCTGACGCGTCTGCGCAACGCGAACTCGGCGCACCACGACACGGTGACGATCCCGTTCTCGAAGCTCAAGAGCCACATCGCCGAGATCCTGCAGGCCGAGGGCTACATCTCGGGCTGGACCGTCGAGGACGCCCCCGTGGGCAAGAACCTCACGATCACCCTGAAGTACGGCCCCAACCGCGAGCGTGCGCTCGCCGGCGTCAAGCGCGTGTCCAAGCCGGGCCTGCGCGTGTACGCCAAGTCGACCAACCTGCCGAAGGTGCTCGGCGGCCTGGGCGTGGCGATCCTGTCCACGTCGTCCGGCCTGCTGACCGACAAGCAGGCAGCCAAGAAGGGTGTGGGCGGGGAAGTCCTCGCCTACGTCTGGTAAGCCCGAGACGGAGAGGAGAACAGCCATGTCTCGAATCGGCAGGATCCCCGTCCCGGTGCCTTCGGGTGTCGACGTGACGATCGACGGCCGCGTGGTGACGGTGAAGGGCCCCAAGGGGGAACTCACCCACACGGTCGCCGCCCCCATCGCGGTGGACCGCGACGACGCCGGCGCCCTCGTGGTGACGCGTCCCGACGACGAGCGCGCTTCGCGCTCGCTGCACGGCCTGACCCGCACGCTGCTGGCCAACCTGGTCACCGGCGTCACGGAGGGCTACACCAAGAAGCTCGAGATCGTCGGCACCGGTTACCGCGTGACGGCGAAGGGCAGCAACCTCGAGTTCGCGCTCGGCTTCAGCCACCCCGTCGTCGTCGAGCCGCCGGCGGGCATCACGTTCGCCGTCGAGACCCCGACGAAGTTCTCGGTCGAGGGCATCGACAAGCAGCAGGTCGGTGAGGTCGCCGCGAACATCCGCAAGATCCGCAAGCCCGAGCCGTACAAGGGCAAGGGCGTGCGGTACGCGGGCGAGAACGTGCGCCGCAAGGTCGGAAAGGCTGGGAAGTAAGCCATGGCGATCAGCATCAAGGGCAAGGGCACGACCATCGCCCGTCGCCGCCGCCACCTGCGCCTGCGCAAGAAGGTCGTCGGCACGGCTGCGCGTCCCCGCCTCGTCGTGACGCGGTCCGCGCGTCACATCACGGCCCAGGTCGTCGACGACGGCCTCGGCAAGACCGTCGCGTCGGCGTCGACCCTCGAGGCCGACCTGCGCGGCCACGACGGCGACAAGACCGCCAAGGCGAAGAAGGTCGGCGAGCTCGTCGCGGCCCGTGCCAAGGCTGCGGGTGTCGAGGCGGTCGTGTTCGACCGCGGCGGCAACAAGTACCACGGCCGCGTGGCCGCGGTCGCCGACGGCGCCCGTGAGGGTGGTCTGGCCCTGTGACGACGAACTCCGCATCGAAGAAGAGGACTTTCTGATGGCTGCTCCTCAGCGCAGCAACACCGGTGCCGGCGGCACCGGCGGCGACCGCCGGGACGGCGGCCGTCGTGACGGCGGGCGGCGCGGTGACGCCGCCGAGAAGAGCGCGTTCGTCGAGCGCGTCGTGACGATCAACCGTGTCGCGAAGGTCGTCAAGGGCGGCCGCCGCTTCAGCTTCACCGCGCTCGTCGTGGTGGGTGACGGCGACGGCACGGTCGGCGTCGGCTACGGCAAGGCCAAGGAGGTGCCCGCGGCGATCGCCAAGGGTGTCGAGGAGGCGAAGAAGAACTTCTTCCGCGTCCC
>JAEYNO010000126.1 GCA_023412515.1 Actinomycetes bacterium | reverse complement strand
CCGACCAGCTCAAGATTCCGGTTGAGAAATCCAATTCCCAACTCCCTAGGTGAGCGATCTCCTGTGCCCGTTCCAGGGCAGCTTCGCTCTTACGGCGCTCACGCTCAGCGAGCGCAAGCGATAATAGATTTGCGACGGAATAGGTAAAGCTTTGTTCGTCACTCGTCCAAATCCTCTGGGGGCCGACGTGTTCGAGGCAGACGACCCCTACGACCCTACCTTCAATAACGACCGGAGCGTCCAGCATCGACGATATGTCGTTAGGCTTTAAGTACGCCTCGGCGAATTCGGACGTGATCGGATTTGTTAATGCGTCGTGGGCAACGACGAGCTTGTTTGCATCAACCGCTTCGAAGTATTTAGGAAAATCGGTAGCGAGAAGCTCGGTTCCACTGCTATGACTTGCATCTGAACGGATGAATAGGTCATTAGAAATGATCCGCGAACGATCTTTGGAATGCGTCCAAATACTTACGCGTTCAACCTCAAGAGTGTCAGAGACAACCTCTGTCACGGTTTCGATGGGGAGTTCGCCCTCCGACGCAAACATACCCGAACGTGCGAGTTCGGCGATATTCTCGAGCTGTATCTGAAATCGTCGATTGCTGTCACGCAGCCGCTTTGACGCCATCGAGCTCTCGAAGGTAAGGCGAAGTAGCTCGGCAACCGAGTCGAGCATGCTCCGCTCTTCGGTAAGAAAGGGTCCCTCCTGTTCTTCGGGAGCGGCGTTGAGGTATACGATCTCGATCTCCCCGAGCGACCCATCGGAGAGGCGAATGGGAGCCTTTAGTGAGAACGGGGTCGGACGGTATCCCGGGGTTTGAACCTCGATACCAACCAAAGATATGCGGGCCGCTGCAATGTGCGGATGCTTCATCGCAGGCGGGAGTATTTCGACGATCTGTTCGAAAAGCTTTTTCGACGGGGTCAGGTCGCTGCGGAGCAGCTTGGATATCGCATAAAGCCCGCCGAGCTCTTTGACCCGTTCCTCGAGGTCTAAGGTAACGCGCTGACGCGCGAGTTCGGCTTGCCGCTGTGCCGTGATATTGATGTGGGTGATCACCGCACCGTTGCGATGGTCCTGCCCAAGCGGGGTTACAACAGCCCGGAACCACCGTTTTTCCCTTGGCGAATCGCATGGGTATTCGAGCTCGAACTCCGGGGCCTCGCCCGATAGGACCGAACAGATGCCGATCGCCATCGGCTTTGCCTCGAGTGCGAAAGGCGCGGAGCGCTCGCATAGGTCAATATAATTCTCGCCGATACAGGAGCCGGGCTTGCGGCCGTTCGCTGCGGCGAACGAGAGCCACGCGGCATTAACAGCGAGAATGTTGCCTTCCGGGTCAACGATCGCGATATTTGCCGGAACAGAATCGAGAGCAGCGATGTAGATCGAATCAGGGTGGGTGGAATGTGACATTGAGTGAGTTGTGGAAGTTGTCCACGGACGTCTGAGCCTGCCGCTTGTGCATCTCGCCGAAGGTGAACAGTGTACCCAAAATAGGGAAGAACGGACGAATGGGAAAAGCGGGCCGGGGGTAGTTTCCCGACCCTTTAATGATAGGGCAATTTCAGGTCAAAGGTCAACAAATTTACATAAAAAGTGGGACTTCTCATGCACTCGTCACCTTCAGAATGCCATTCGTCACGTTTTCGGAAACATTGTGCCGGGTGGTAAAGTATTACTACGCATATCTCACTGTTCGCCCAACGGCAACAAATCTAAGAAAACCAGAAAAGGACGACGGCCGGTTCCAACGTTCCGGCCTTGTAGATCGACTATGAAAATGAACATTCTAAGATCGGCGGCAGCTTTGACGATCGCCGCAATGCTGGCGCCGGCGGCCGCGCTCGCGCAGCCTGAGGCCGACATTTATGAACGGATCCGGAAAGAAGGCACCGAAAATTCGCAGGTGATGAAGCACGTACAGACCCTCACCGACGTCTATGGGCCTCGCCTTACAGGTTCGCCGCAGCTCAAGGCCGCCGGTGAATGGGCGGTAAAGACAATGGAGAGTTGGGGCATGCAAAACGGTGCGCTTGAACCGTGGGACTTCGGGCGCCCGGGTTGGGTCAGCGAAAGGGCCTCCGGCTTCATTACCGCACCGGTGCAGGACTCGCTGGTCTTCGAGGTTCTCGCATGGACGCCGAGCACAAACGGTGCCGTCAAGGGCAAAGCTGTGCAGATGGTGCTGCCGAGTCGTCCGACCCAGGCGGAATTGACGGCGTATTTTAACGAGGTCCGTCCCCGTTTGAAGGGCAGTATCGTGTTTCTCGGGGAGCCGAATCGCGTTCCCGTGAATATCGATCCGCCGGCTAAACGTACGCCGACCGATATGGCCAAGGAACGTGTAAACCCCTATGCCGAACGCCGGGCCCCGCAATTTCCGAATTTTACTCCGCCAGAGCCGAAACCGGATGCATTGCCTTTTTCCCAGATCAACACACAGTTGAATCAGTTTCTGATCGATTCGGGTGTGCTCGTCCGCGTCAACGATGCCGGCCGCGAGCACGGACAGATTCGAGCCTTTTCGAACAACACGTATGATCCGACAAAGGTCGTTCCGACGGTCGTGATGCGTAACGAAGATTTCGGGCGTGTCGTGCGGCTGACCAAGGGCGGCCATGATGTTGAGCTTGAGTTCGATATTCGAAAC